>CAYNIK010000006.1:0-18325 GCA_964397145.1 uncultured Limnohabitans sp. | reverse complement strand
TCGCTGCACTAGCAGCTGGACCGGAGATCAACTTGAAATCCCACCATACGCCATTGCCAGCTTGCACACGAAGTGTCATTCTGCGGGTGTTTCCCTGCTTGGTTTGTTCTACAATGGTGTAGGCAATTTGATTCGCTATGGCAGCGCCATTGGAGATTTCTCCAGCGTTATTCACTTTAGCAAGACCCACGTGCGCTCCCTGGCCTACAAGTGTAAGTGTAGTGGAAGTGTACGTGTAGGTATAGGATTTGGTTCCATCAAAAGGAGCTTTTGGAGCACCGCAGCCATCTGCAGCCACACCTTGCCAAGTTTCTAACCAGGTAACGCCACCCAAGTCCATTTTGAAGGTTCCATTTTCTTCGAAGGTATACTTATCGTCGAAGAAGCATGCACGAGCAGTAACGTCACCAAGGGAATTTTGCCACCATTCGTTGCTGCCTGGGTTTGGCCCTACTTTCATGGCCCCTGCAATTGGTTCCATGGTCCATACGCCTGTGATGTCAAAGGCAGGTTTAGCAGAAGCAACAGTAAATGAAACATTTTCAACAGCTTCATTTCCGTTGGTGTCTTTAGCCTTCACGTCCAAGTTGTAAACTCCTGGGGTGAAACCACCCACCACTTTAATGGTCACTTTTTCATTTTCTCCACTCAAGTCTTTGCCTCCTGTAGAAACGGAAACTCCTCCTCTCGTGATGGTGTATGTGAAACTAGCAAGAGAACTGATTGTTCCATTATCCACACCATCGAAGAAGGTTGCTTCTACAATGAAGTCTTGCTTTTCTGTTAGGCCGCTAGTGATTGCGCCTAAAGTAATTTTCGGTGGCATGTCCACAATTGGAACATCTGAGAACCCGTTATCGCAGGCCCAAAGCATGCCGACTACTGCGCACAGCGCAAAGCTTTTAGATAAAATTTTTTTCATGGGTTTACTTTTTTTTTGTAAAGATCCGCTAGCAAAGAATACTTTCCAATCACTGCATTCCTACAACTATTCATCAACTGGTGAAAAATACTACATCAATAATTCATCAATTGAAAAAAACTACGTTATTTACAACAAATAGCCCTTTTGTGTGTTTTCACAATTACACAATAAATTTCACAATGCGATTTATTTCTCGAGTGCTAATTTCATTCAGAGTTGTCGTCCTGGCAATTAGTATTTTTGGTGGGTTAGCATGTATTTTTTCGGTTCAAGCACAGGAGGCCTCTTTTTTTCAGGGCAGGCCATTTGTGACAAACTACCCAGCACTTGAATACCGAGCAGGGATCCAAAATTTTACCATTGTACAAGATGGTTTGGGAAGGATCTATGTGGCCAATAATCTAGGTTTATTGGCATATGATGGGAAAAATTGGTCACGTTATGGGCTCAGCAACACGAAAGTCCGTGCTGCTTTTGTTGGGGAAAAGGATAGGATTTATGTGGGGAGCCAGGGAGATTTTGGTTTTTTAGAGCCCAATAAATTGGGTCAACTTTCCTATGTTTCTCTCGCAGATCGTCTTCCCTTGGCACAACGTGATTTCGATGAAACCTGGAAAATAGTTGGCATAGGTGATCTGGTGTATTTCTGCACGTTCAAAGGAATTTATGCGTACGATGGGAAAGAACTTAAACTCATTAGTAATGGAAAGCGACTGGATATTTCCTTTCAACTGGGTGAGCGATTGTATTCTCAAGTTCTAGGAGAAGGGTTGGTAGAAGTAACCCCTAACGGACTTGAATCTATCCCAGGAGGGGATTTTTTTAAGGACAAGCGGGTTTCCAATATTCTGCCTTTCGACAAAGAGCGTTGGTTGATCAGTACTTTTTCACAGGGCTTGTTTTTCTACGATGGAAGGACGAGTACCCCTTTTCGGATGGAGGGAAATTTTTGGAAGAATGAATACCTCATCAATTTTAGTGCTCGGCTCAAAGATGGGGCCATAGCTCTTGCCACTCAAAATTCAGGGCTTTTTGTCATCGACCGAGAAGGAGCCCTAATAACTCATGTGGATAAAGAAGCGGGATTGATGGATTTGACCATCAACTATATTTTCGAAGACAACCAAAATGGGCTTTGGCTTGCCATGAATAATGGGATTGCGCGTGTGGATTTGTTTTCGCCTTTTTCCTTGGTGGATGACCGAATGGGGTTGGAGGGTTCTGGTTACACGGCAGTAAAAGCAGGCAATAAAGTCTATTTAGGGACCAATAATGGCTTGTTCTTGTGGGAAAGTGGGAAAATCAGTAAGGTGATTGGGACTGAAGGCCAGGTGTATTCGGTGCAAGTCATCCAAGGTGAAGTTATCCTAAACCATCACAATGGAACCTTTGCGATTGAAGGGAATCGTGCATTTCCCCTTTCTTCCATTCAGGGAGCATGGGTAATCAAAGCTCATCCCAAACAAACCGATTATTTTATTCAGGGCACGTACACGGGGCTCAGTTTATTCCAAAAAAGAAATGGAAAATTAGCCTTTGTACAAGAAATTCAAGGATTTTCAGAGTCTTCCCGAGTAATGGAGTTTGATGGAAACACACTGTGGGTGGCGCATGGGTACAAGGGTGTATTTAAAATCACCTTAGATCCAACTTTAAAAAAGGTGGTGGCTAGCAAGCGCTACACAAGCGCCGATGGTTTTCCTACGGATGATTTGATCAACGTGTTTCGAATAAATGATCGTTTAATTTTCACAGCGAATGGTGGTGTTTTTGAATTTGATCCTCAAAAAGATCGATTTGTTGCGCTAAATGAGATCAACGATTTGTTTGGCTATGGAACCGTTATGGCTGATTTGGAAACCGATGCTTTGGGTAATGTATACTTTATTGAGCAGTCTCGGTTAGGAGTTCTCAGGCAGGAAAAAAACAGGCAAATGAGCCTGCATTATTCATCCTTCAACAAGGTTAGACGATTGTGGAATGATGATTTAGCCAATGTGATGGTTTTGGATGAGCAACACATTCTGATTGGAGCAAAGCAAGGATTTATACATTACCAGCCAGAAATTGACCAAGCCCAGACCGAGCAGCCTATTGTTTTTTTTAGGGAAATCCGAAATCGTGGTGAAGAAGAGGAAGTGCTTTTTTCTGGCTATGGGGAAATAGGGGATAGCACTCGTGAATTCTCTTTTGACCAAAACTCTTTTTCCTTTGATTTTGGATCGGCTCATTTCGAGAGTGAAAACGAACTTCAATTTCAATACCGACTGGTGAATTTTGAAGAAGAATGGTCGGAATGGGGTAGTGATTCCAAAAAAGAATACACAAATCTTCGAGAAGGGGATTACGTTTTTCAGGTTCGTGCTAAATCCATATTTGATGGGGTGTCCGAACCGATTGAGTTTTCATTTACCGTTAAGCCACCATTTTATCGTTCCATTTTTGCCTACCTCGTATATGGACTTTTGCTTGGTGGGCTGCTTTACCTGGGCTTTCAATGGCTCGATAAACGGTATAAAAAACAGGCCTTAGAGCTTGAGCAAGAAAATTATCAGGCCTTGCGAAAAAAGGATGATGTGATTGAATCAATCACTCAACGGTCGGAGGAAGAGATTATTCGTTTGAAAAATGCCCAATTGCAAGCTGAGATTGACTACAAAAATCAGGAGCTTACTTCCTCTGCGATGAATTTAATTCAAAAGAATAAGCTACTCACCAATCTCAAGAATTCCTTAAAGACCCTTAGTTCAGAGCCAGTAAACGAGGAAACTAGTGCTCAGTTGGTTCGTTTGGTTCGGTCCATAGATAAAGACCTTGAGGGGAATGAACATTGGTCTGCTTTTGCGGATAGCTTTGATCAAGTTCATGGAAAATTCATCACCCGACTTAAGGAAAGTTTCCCCGAACTCACACCCCAGGAAGTGAAGTTTAGTGCTTACATCCGGATGAATCTCAACACCAAAGAGATTGCGAATTTGCTTGGAATCTCTGTGCGGGGCGTTGAGATTGGCCGTTATCGGGTTCGAAAAAAACTCGGGCTCACAAGGCAGGATAACCTGACCAATTTTTTATTGAGGTTTTAATCAAATTTAAAAGCACTGCTTATCAGTAAGTTAATTTAAGGATGAATTTTTTTTTCATCCTATTGAAACCTTTTACCTACAACAATTGTATATACATCAATTGAATCTGTATCCAATGGGAAAAATTGAAGAGGCGATTAAGCAAGCCCAATTTAAAGATGAGTACAACAAGGCTGTGGTCAATTTACTTTACACGCACAGTTACTTGGTGGGCTTTCAAACGGCTGTACTAAAACCTCAGGATCTTTCCCCCGAGCAATACAACGTCTTACGTATTTTGCGTGGGCAGCAAGGAAAGCCTGTGACGATTGCAGCCATTCAAGAACGCATGCTCAATACGATGTCTAATGCATCTCGACTTGTGGACAAGTTGAAAGCTAAGGGATTAGTTGAGCGGGAAGAATGTCCAGAAAATCGCCGAAAAGTAGATGTGCTCATCACAGAAAAAGGCTTGCAGTTACTCGAACTACTGGAGCCTCAACTGGACACGTTCAACAAAAAAGCTGTTCACCTTGAAGGAGAGGAACTTGTACTTCTCAATTATTTGCTAGACAAACTTCGAGGTTAACCTCACTTGAATTATGCGTACAAACAACCATCAAATCTAATTTCTAAATCTAAACAACAACTACAATGAGCACCACAACATGGATGATCGACCCTACCCACTCCGAGGTAGCATTTAAAGTAAAGCACTTGGTGATTTCAACAGTCACTGGCTATTTCCGCAAGTTTGAAGGAAGTGCAGCATCCACCTCCGATGATTTTTCAGGAGCCACAGTTGCATTTAGCCTTGCGGTTGACAGCATCGATACCAACCAATCTGACCGTGATCAGCACTTGAAGTCCGCAGACTTCTTCGATACTGCCAATTTCCCAACTATTTCTTTTGCAGGTAAGTTGGTCAACCAAGGCGGAGACTATCAATTGGTAGGTGACCTTACCCTAAAAGGCATCACCAAGGAAGTTGCACTAGACGTAACCTACGGTGGCACCGTGGCTGATCCTTACGGACAAACCAAAGCAGGATTTGAAATTGAAGGCAAACTTAATCGCAAAGATTTTGGATTGACTTGGTCTGCCATCACTGAAGCAGGATCGGTGGTCGTGAGTGACCAAGTACGCTTGCAGTTCAGCATTCAATTGGTGAAGCAATAAATCACTCGTAAACTAAACCAACTCAAAGGGAGCTTCTTTTCTGGAAGCTTCCTTTTTTATCCTTCCTTGTATGCAGCCGTTAATTTTAGGAATCCATCACATCACAGCCATCTCCGGAGACCCACAGCAAAATGTGAATTTCTATGCGGGGATTTTGGGCCTCCGTTTGGTGAAGAAAACCATCAATTTTGATGCTCCTGATGTTTACCACTTTTATTTTGGAGATGCCTTAGGAAGACCTGGAACTGTCTTCACTACCTTCCCATTTGTAGGGGCGACGAGAGGGCGTAAGGGTGTTGGAGAATTAACTTATACCGCATTTTCTGTGGGCGTCAATAGTTTGGATTATTGGGAAAACCGTCTCAAAAGATTTGGCATTCCTGTTTCCGATCGCCTCACTCGATTTGGACATCCCCTGCTCCGCTTTGAAGATCACGATGGAATGGGGATCGAACTCATCGCAAATGATGCGGATGACCGTGAAGGATGGACCTACGGTGCTGTTCCGATCGAGCATTCCATCAAGGGATTCTATGGGGCAACTTTAGCCCTTAGAAGCAAGGAGTTGACTGAACGCTTGCTAGTCGAAAGCATGAATTATCGCTTTCATGGTCAAGAAGGAAATCGCTTCCGCTATGGATTAGACGGGAAGCCTGGAGAGTGGGTAGATATTCTGGTTGACCCCAATGGACAGCGAGGAGTGCAAAGTGCAGGTACAGTACACCATTTGGCATTTCGTACTGCCACAACTGACACCCAGTTGGAAATACAGCAGCGCCTAATCCAGCAAGGCTATGGAGTAACTGAGGTTCGTGACCGAAATTACTTCCTATCCATTTACTTTAGAGAGCCCGGTGGGGTCTTATTTGAGATTGCAACGGATGTTCCTGGATTTGCAATTGACGAAGACGAAGCACATTTGGGGGAAGCGTTGAAATTGCCAGATTGGGCAGAAGGAAAGCGTAGTCAAATAGAAGCGGCTTTGAAACCCGTCACTTTTACTCCTGAAAACTATGTCTAATTGGATTCATGCTGGGCTACCACTTGCTCAAGCAAAGAAAGCACTCATCCTCATCCATGGGAGAGGGGCAACTGCAGAGAGCATTTTGGCAGTTGCGCCTTATTTAAATCTAGAAGAGTTTGCGCTGTACGCGCCTCAAGCCCCTCAGCGCACCTGGTACCCTTTTGGATTTATGGCCAGTGATCAAGGTAACCTTTCTGCATTAAATACGTCTCTAAGGCAAATTACCCTTCTTTTTGAATTTCTAGTACACGGAGGAATTGCTCCTGAACAGATTTACATCCTTGGTTTTTCTCAGGGGGCTTGTCTTTCCTTAGAATTCGCTGCCCTACATGCCCAAAAATTGGGTGGAGTCGTGGCCTTTACGGGCGGCTTGATTGGAGAAATGCTGCAGGAAGAAAAATATTCTGGGGATTTTCAAGGCACCCCCATTCACATCAGCGGTAGTGTGCGCGATATGCACGTGCCAGCGAAACGAATGAATGATTCGGCCCAGCTCTTGCAGCGATTGGGTGCAGTGGTTAGTCTCAACTTTTTTGAAGATGAACTGCACACCATTCGTCCAGAAGAATTGGCTGCGGTGAATCAAACGATTTTTTGTAAGGTTTCTTAGTTGAAAAACCCCAGGCCTTGGCCGGGGTTTTTTTGTTTGAAGCCTTTTAAGTGCGCTTAAGCCTAAAGAACCGACCCAATCAAAAAGAGTAGCTGATTGTTGAACCCTGTTCTGAATCAAGTGCTACTTGCGCAAAAACACCCACTTCTTGTTGCAATTCTTCTACGTGGCTAATGATCCCCACGACGCGATTTTCATGGCGCAAAGCTTTGAGCGTTTCAAAAACCACGCGGAGCGAATTTTTGTCGAGTGCCCCAAAGCCTTCATCTAAGAAGAAGAAACTCTGGTCTGCATGATTGAGCGCTTTTACTTTTTCTGCCAAGGCCAAAGCAAGGCAGAGGGAAGCCTGGAAAGTTTGTCCTCCAGAAAGGGTTTTGAGCAATCGTTTTTTTCCTCCATTGAGGTAATCCGTCACCCAGAAAGTATTGTTGTCGTCTATCTCTAAGCTCAAGCTATTTTTCGTCAATACCCTAAATCGCTTGTTGGCAGTATTGCAAAGTTCGCGTAGGTAAATGGAGCTCACGTAGCGAACAAATCCCTTACCAGAGAAAAGTCGCTCTAATTCCTTCAGATTAGTTTCTCGGATCTCCAATTTTTCAAAGGAGCCCATTAGTACCTGCTTCTCTTGGAGTTTGCGCGCAATATCCTGCAGTTCTTGGTTCAATAAGGTGACCTGTGTTTGTAATCCTTTTTCTAGTTCTTTAGACGCCTCTACCTCTTTCAGGAGGGCTTGGAATTTTTCTTCAGAAAAATCTCCTAATCCTTCCTCTTTCTGGAGCACTTCAAGTCGAGCCTGGGTAGTGGCCATCTCCTGCTCGTAGGCGCGAAGCTCAGCGTCTATTTTTTCAGCATCCAAGTTTAGTCCGAACAGGTGAATTAGGAATTCTCTATCTTGAAAACCTTGGGTGGTCATCATTTGGACAAATTCTTCTCGGCTACTTGTAAGCCGATCTTGAGTGGTATGGACCAAGGACTGAAAGTTTTGGAGGTCCGCCAAGTTTCTGGTTTGGTCTAATTGTCGGTCTTTCAGGCGCTTTTGTATCCCCACTAAAGAAGTGGCAGCAGCTTCAATGTTTTCTTCTACTTTGGCAATTTCCCCTAAAATGACAGAACTGCTCTTTTCGAAATACGGCGTACAAAAATCCAGATCCTTTATTTCCTGTTCTTTACTTTTAATCTGCGAAAGGACGTCTTGGTTGTTGAGCTTAGCTTCCTGTGACTTTTGGGTAGCCTCTTCTAGGCCAAAACGCAGTTCGCTACTGCTTTTTCGCAGTGTATTGAGCTGTTGTTGGATGTTTTCCGAGTCTTGAAACGCTTGTTCAAGCTGGGTAATTTGCTTCTGTAACTGCTCATTATTCGCTATTCCAATACGTTTTAGGCGAATCTCAATCTCTTGCTGTTGGTTTTGAATGGATTCTTTATCTAATTCTTTTTGAGCTAGATTTTTTTGAAGGTTCAAGCGCTGAGCCGCTTCCAGGCTATTTTTCTGGAGGAGGTCTCGAATTTCTTCTAGGAGAAGATTTGCTTGCTTCAAATCTTGTTCTGCTTGAACCAGTGCATTTGCTGCCTCTCCGGATTGGAGAGGATTGGGATGTTCACTTGCTCCACACAAGGGACAAGGCTTTCCATTTTCCAGAAGGTGTGCATGCATACCCAATCCTTGGGTTCGGATAAGCCTTTCCCGAAGGTCTTCTAGGTTTTTTACGTGTGTCCTTTGTAGCTCCAACCAGTCCTCTAGACTTGTGACTTCTTTGGGTAGCTGCTTGGTGAATGAAGCCAATGTATTGGTACTAATTGAAATCAGGTCGGCTATTTCTTGGATGGAGAGTTCCAACTCCTTTTTTCTTCTTTGGAGTTCAAGAAGCTGGTGCAGACTGGTTTTCAGGTCTACCAGTACCTTGGGGTCAAAAGCTGGGAGTTCGGCCCGTTTGGTTTCCAAACTTTCAATCTCTTTTTCCAGAGATTGTATTTTTTTGGTTTGTGTTTCTAAGGCAGGGAGTAAAGTATCTAATTCTTTTTGGAGAAGGATTTGTTTGCGCCTTAAATCTTGAATTTCCAATACTTTGCGGAGGTCCCGAATTTTACCTTCTCGCTGTGGGCGTAACTCGTTGCGTTCTTGAAATTTCTTTTCATCGGCAACAAGGGCCTCCAATTCCACTTCGAAAGATTGCTTGAGACGATGGCATTCAGAAAGGCTAACTTGGTATTTTTCAAAATCTTTCTCCAAGTCAAGGATTCGGTCCCAGATGGGTCTGAGGTAAGTTTTGGCGCTAAGAAAATTTCGGTAAAGTTTCTTTTTTTCTTCCATTTCTGGAAGCCTCGAAGTGAGGCTAACTTGGGCTTGTTTTAATGTTTGGAGTTCAAGAAAGGTTTTACGAACTCCTTCCATTTTGGTCCAAGCCCCGAGCTGTTTAGCTAAGGTTTGCCCTGCTTGTAGGTGTGCTTTGCTAAGTCTATCAAATTCATCCTGCTTGGCCTGCATTCCCTCAGTCGAAATATCGACTAACCCATTGAGTTGGGTTTCTAATCGAATCTTTTCTTCACGGGCCTGCTTTACTAAGCTGCCCGTTTGGGCAGATAGGTCGAAGCGATCCAAGCCAAAAAGATCTTGCATCATCTGGGCCCGTTCGGTGGGTTTTTGGTCGATAAACTCCCTGAATTTTCCTTGTGGGATGATGATGGTTTGTTTGAAATTCTCACGACTCATGCCGATGAGTTCAGCAGCATTTTTTTCTGTTGGTACCCACTCGCTGTTTACCTGTTCATAGAAGGAATGGGAGGCAGTTTCAATTTTCTCGAAGTCTTTTTTGTTGCGCTTGACGCTGTATCGGGCAAGGTAGGTGGTCCCGTTATTTGCTCCGGACTTAAACGTGAAATTGATCAGCACCTGTGGGTGCTGCAAATTGATCATGCTACCCCGTTCCCCAGAGTTGGATACCCGTTCCGGATTGCCATAAAGTGCAATCAAAATACCCTCCAAGATGGCTGATTTACCACTGCCAACGGCACCAAAAATCCCAAAAAGGCCGGCAGCCGTCAACGTTTCAAATTCAATGACTTGTTTTTCCCGATAGGAATACAATCCTTCTATTTCCAGTCGAATGGGAATCATGAGGCAGTAGTTTTACTCAAAACTTCTTTAAATAAGTCGACCAAGTCAGCATGGGGTTCCTGCCCTTTTTCGCTCGTATAAAAAAGGCGAAATAGACTTTCCATGTCTCTGCTAAGGTCTTCGGCCCGCAGTTCGTCTTGGGTTTGTCCAGTGGCATTCCTAAGCTGAGGAATCAAATTAACAATCCCGTCATGAGCTTTTAAGATAGCTTTTCGAGTGGCGGCATCGATGGACTCATCCGTCAGGTAGGTCAGTTCCACGAAGCAGTAGGGGTGATTTTCCAGCCAGGCCAGCGTATCTGGAAGGTTGTCAAAACTTACTCGATAGAGTGGCCTACCTTGTTTGAGCCCAATGGGATTGTAGTGTACTGGCTGTCCTGGTTGTGCATGGATAAGCACCACGTTTTTTTCCTGATCTGCTTCAGAAAAGGAATAAGCAAGAGGGGAACTGGAATACACCACAGGACATGGGGACTTGCTCACTGTTTGGTAGCGGTGCAGATGTCCAAGTGCAGCATACTGAATTTGATGGGGTAGCTGTTGCGTAAATAAGGATTGCGTACCGCCCACATGCAATATCGGACGTTCGGATTCAGGCTCTGCATCAGGGGGAATTGAGCTGCCCTCATCGACAAAAAAGAAGTGGCCCATAAATAAATTGACCCCTTTGTCATCGCAATACCGGTCTGCAAGAGTCTTCCAGTTTTGAGCGAGCAATTCCCGAAATGCTTCTTCTCGATTTTCTTCGCCTAAGTAGGTACGAAGGCTCACTTCATTTGCATAGGGGGCAAGTAGAATTCGTATTCGAAAATCAAATTTTGGAAGCTTCAACTCCACAAACCCCGCTTCAGATTTGGTGATTTCAAGGCCACTTTCCAAAGTACCGCAAGAAATGATGCTGTCGTACCGGCTGTATAAGATGATTCCTAGTTCTCGAGCTAATGGATCTGGTGCTTCGACAAACTGAGTGCTATCATGGTTGCCCGAAATGGCGATTACAGGTCGCATTCCATTTTTGGACAGCCTGCGTAGGGTTTTGTAGAGCAGTTCTACGGATTCGTGACTGGGATTGAAGGCGTCAAAAATATCTCCAGCCAGTAGGACTAGGTCCACCTCCTCGTGGTCGGCTACTTGGCAGATTTCCTCTAGGACTAATTTTTGTTCTGCTATTCTGGAGTATTCTTGGAGTCTTTTGCCCAAGTGCCAGTCAGCGGTATGTAAGATTTTCAGCATGGATTGGGGTAGCTCAACTAAATATTGGAGACTGAGTTTGATCAGATGGTTAGGTTAAAAATGGCACTTCCTAATAATGCGCTGCTACGAAATTTCATAACAAGATAGGGCAAGGGTTACTTTACTACAACTTGGAAAAATCACTTTGACAGAAATTGGCATCTTTCTTGATTATTACTGGCAAATCGTAGGTATTCATCATGATTTTCAGATACTTATTTCTTGTTTTTTTGTTGCTAATTAGTGCGCCGCTTATCGCCCAAACAGATTCTTTATTCATCGAAAAGGGAATAGCGAGTTACTATGGAGGCAAATTTCATGGACGAAAAACGGCTAGTGGGGAAAAATTTCATAAAGATAGTTTAACCGCTGCACATAAGATTTTGCCCTTTGGGACGGTAGTCAAAGTAACCCATCTAAAGCGAAACACTTCTGTCGTTGTGCGGATAAATGACAGATTACCCAGTACTTCAAAAAGGCAAATTGACCTTTCTCAAGGTGCCGCTGGAGTTTTGGGGATGCTTCGTGATGGAGTGGGTCAAGTTCGAATTGAAGTGATTGATTTGGACCAATTGGATAAATTAATCAAGTATTTTGAAGACCGACCACATCCAAACCTCAGACTTCGACCTTATTATAGGCCGATTTTGGTTCCCGAGGATAATCTTGAAGAATGTTTTTTTGATCGGCAGTAGCCCCAACCTATACGGTATCAGGCTCTGGATGCTTCCAAGGTCCTCGGTAGGGACGGCGTAGTCTTGCAGTGGCCTCCGAATCATTGAGTACCGTTCTTGTTTTGCTATCATAGCGCAGTGGACGGCCCCCAAGTTCCATAGAGATATTCGCCAATATACAGGCAGCCGTGGAGATATGGCCGTCCTCTACATCTGCGATAGGTAGAAAGTCTTGGTCTATGGAGGCCAACCAGTCTTTCATGTGAAGACGAGTGGCCGGTGCCGCATTGAGTTCGATCCGATCCTCGGTAAGATCTTCGGGATATTCTTCCCGTTCAAAGACACAGTCAAAGTGGATTTTCTCTGCTTTGGGATCCGTAGGATAAAAGTCGGCCTTCATCGTACTTCCTGCAAGCATCCCCTTTTCTCCGTAAATCTTGAATGCCCAAGGATATTCCGGATCGGGGGCATTGCCCCAAGTCCGGTGCTGCCAGACCACCTGCAATTCTGGAAATTCAAAGACGGCCGTTTGCGTATCGGCAATGTTGGATTTCCCTTCTTTTTGGACATAAATGCCCCCAGTTGCGGTGATTTGCGTAGGCCATCCCAGTTTGAGCATCCAGCGTACCGTGTCCAGCATGTGCACGCACATGTCCCCAGGAATTCCGTTTCCATATTCCATAAAGGTTCGCCACCATCGCGTATGCGGGAGTCCATCGAAAGGGCGTAGCGGTGCAGGTCCTGTCCAAAGGTCGTAATTGAAAAAATCGGGCACTGCCTCCTCGGGGGGATTCCCATTGGCACGCATGTGGTAATAGCAGCAAATCTCTGCATGGCTGATTTTGCCCAACAAGCCCCCGTCAATCACTTGTTTTTTGGCTTCAATCAGGTGAGGCGTGCTTTTGCGTTGGGTGCCTATTTGGCATTTGCGTTTGTATTTCCGAGCAGCGGCTACGATGGCTTCCCCTTCAATTACGTCCACAGAAATGGGCTTTTGTAGGTAGACGTGTGCACCTGACTTCATGGCTTCAATGGCTTGCAAGGCATGCCAGTGGTCTGGCGAACCAATCACCACCAAGTCGCAGGCATGGCTTTGGAGGAGCATCCGGTAATCCTCAAAAAGTTCGGGTACTTTCTTTGATTTTTGTCGCTGCGCCACGAGTTCACCTGCAGCAGTCAACATTTTTTTGTCGACATCGCACAGCGCTACCACCTCCACATCAGCTACCTGAATCAATCGAAACAAATCTGATTTTCCATACCATCCAGCGCCAATCAAGGCTACTTTCAAAGGGCCAGACTTCGTGTTAAAATCCATACCCAACAAGCCAAAACTAGCGAGGGTTAGCAAGGCACTAGACCCTTTTAGGAATTCTCTTCGGTTCAATTCATTCATGCTGGTATCCATTAGATTGGTATCCTTGAATTTACGAAAAGCCCAATATTTTGCAAATCGATTTGGGTAGACCGGTAAGCAGTTTAATCAAGTAATGCTCCTAGTTTCCAGGGTGATAGACCCGTTTTGCCTGTTGAAGTACGGTCTTTTTGTCTAGGGTCATGGGTTTCAGTTTTCGCGCCACAAAGCGTTCCATCTGGTCGGCATAGTGTGGGGAATCTGGGCGGTTGCTCGCTCCATACACGTTGATACTTTCCAATACGGGCAGTCCTTTTCCAAAGCGAGCCATCAAAATATAGGATTCGCCCTGAGAAGCCTTTCGCATTCCTTTCTCCCAAGGGGTAGAGCGGATAGTAGTCAACACATCGTCAATGCCCCAGAGTGGAAGGGCTTTGTCTCCACGTACGAGCTTCTGGTATTCCCCGAGAGCAACCAGCTCTTTTCCAAAGTGGGTTTGGAAGTGGTTTTTGGCTGCTTTGAGACTTTGAACCGCTTCTTTTTCTGTAATCACCGTATCAATGGACCTCCCTGTCTTGGTAAATTCGTCCCACCAATAATAGTAGACAAAGGCAAAAAGGGCGGCTCCTTGACTGTTGATATCAGCTTCCTTATTCCAAGTGGCAAGCGCATTAATTTGAGTTTTCAGTTCTGGATAGGTATCCGAGTTTAAGGTGAAAAGGGACTGCAAATTGGTTCGGAAAGCCAAGTCTTTGGGGAGCGTTTGGTCAAACTTGATTTGATTGAATTGCTGCCAGGAGATCTTTCCTTCCTCAGGCATCAGCTCTCGAAAACGCTTGGATCGGTTGTTGTCACGCAAGTCGAAGCCCATTTCCTGGGGATGAGCATCAGCCAAAAGGGTGTCGGCAAGTGCTCCTGCCTTAAACGGAGAATGATTGGTGTTGAAGAGGTAGCCGACCGCAGGGTTGAGCTGCTGCGGGAGCTCTTCAAAGACATGGTAGTCCTTCCATACCACATCTGCACGATTTCCTTGCACCGTTTCGCTATGGTCTATTCCGGATACCCGCTTGGGTAGCAAGGCATTGCTCACGTAATAGATGGTGTCGTAGCGATCGGCATAGACCGTATTGAAATTGGGAAGCTGAAGGGAGGACATGGCAGACTTCCATTCTTGGAAGTTGCTGGCCTTGTTCATCCGCCACCATTGTTCGGGCGCCCCAATTCGGTCCAAAGCGCCCATTCGGATCGCAAAAGTTCCCTTTTCAGTAACTAAGGTTGGTCCGTAGATGGATTTCCAGACGGTTTGCGGTACCGGAAGGGTGATCCAGTTCCAGAGTTTAACTTTCAGCCAAACTGTTTTTTCTTCCAATGTCAGCCATTTCCCATCTACTTGATACCGTGAGGGGTCCTCAGGATCTACCTCGAGTTGATACAAGTCCAGCAAGTCGGGGGAGTTGACTGTATGTGCCCAGCCCAAGTGCTCGTTGACTCCATGGAAGATCATGGCCCCTCCGGGAAAAAGGCCTCCAAGAGCATTCCATCCTTCTTCCGAATGGATATGTGCCTCATACCAAGCCACGGGACCTTCCAAGGGTTGGTGGGAGTTGATCGCTAAAAAGGCCTCGCCAGTATCGGTACGTGAGGGGTGAATGGCTATGGCATTGGAACCTTTGGGGAGAGAGTCTTCGGCGATTTTGGGTACCGTGCCCTTGAAGATTGCCTGCACTGCTCGGTCTGCCCCAGCCATTTGCGCTAGCGAAAGAATGTAGGCTGAACTAATTTCTTGAGGGGTAATGGGAAAAGCCGGGGCGTAGAGCAATTCCTCCGGGTGATGAAATGCATAGTCATTCAAGCCTGCAGCATAGCCTTCCAGCACTTTTTTGAATTCTGGCGAAAAACTCGATTCGTACTTCGTCTTGGCGATTTCCTTGGTGTCTAAGAGGTGTACAAAAAAATCAATAGCAGCTCCTTCTTCGCCAAATACTCTGCCCGCTAGTCCTTTGCCGGCAAGGACTGTTTTCTGGATCGTCTCAAAGTCGTCTTCGGCATGTGCCCAAGCAAGGCCATAGGCTGCATCCGCATCGGATTGCCCGAAAATATGGGGTACTCCAAATTCGTCCCGAGCGATTTGGATATTTTTCGTATTCCAGCCGGAATGCTGGTGTATTCGCTGACAGGAGATCAGGAGGATTCCAATCAGAAAAAGAAGGATGGAGTTTTTCATGGGTGAATGAATCTGATGGAAAGGTAAGTGTTCACCAGAAATTTTTAGCAATGCCTGAGAAGTTTGATATTTTCCTTTCAGGTCAACTAATCAAGTGAATTAGTAAGAGCCTTGCCAGGGGTTTCGGAAGTTGACTAATTCCATTGGTCACAAAAATTACCTATTGAAGAAAACTATTTCTATTTTCAAGGACTTAAAGCGACTACTTATGAAAAAATTACTCGTACTTATTTTTCTCCTCCCAATCTTTAGCGCACTCGCGCAAGAAAAAGAGGTACTCACCAAATTGGATGCAAAGGCAGATTTCTATGGAGACTTGGCTCGTCAAATCTGGAGCAATCCAGAGCTAGGTTATCTAGAAAAAAACTCTTCCCAATTGCTTCAAAAAACCCTTTCCGATGCGGGATTCAAAGTTACTGCTGGCGTTGCAAATATCCCTACGGCCTTTGTAGCTGAGTATGGGTCAGGCAAACCAGTGATTGGAATCATGGCTGAATTTGATGCACTTCCTGGAGTATCCCAGGAAGCGGTCCCTTTCCGAAAACCTGTAGTGGTGGGAGGTGCAGGTCATGCCTGTGGTCACCATCTATTTGGCGCTGCGTCTGTTGCTGCTGGAATCTCTGTCATGGATTGGATGAAGGCCAATAAAATCAAAGGCACCGTTCGGGTGTATGGAACTCCAGCCGAAGAAGGGGGAGGAGGCAAGGTATATATCGCCCGTGCTGGCTTGATCCAGGATGTGGATGCCATGCTTCATTGGCACCCAAGCTCTCAAAACGCTGCCGGAGCTACTTCCTCGCTCGCTAATATTTCTACCAAATTTCGCTTTTATGGAGAAGCTTCTCACGCAGCAGCGGCTCCAGAGCGCGGCAAATCTGCCTTGGATGCGGTAGAGGCGATGAACTTTATGGTCAATTTGATGCGAGAGCATGTGCCTATGGAAACTCGCATGCACTACGTGATTACTAGAGGTGGAGAGGCGCCAAACGTGGTGCCTGCGTTTGCTGAATCCTACCATTATGTACGTCACCCAAATGCCTTGGTCGTGCAACAGATTTTTGACCGCATGGTGAAAGCTGCTGAAGGGGCAGCCTTGGGAACCCAAACGCGCATGGAATACGAGGTGATTAACGGGGTTTACAACTTGTTGCCTAATGAGACCTTGGCGCGCATCATGCATAAAAACTTGGAAAAAATCGGAGGTGTTACCTACAACGAGGAGGAACGAAAATTTGCTGAAGACATCATCAAGACCTTCCCAGAAGGAGTGAAGGCAAGCCCTGCTGATGCAACTAAAATTGCACCCTTTGTCGTAAGCGAGGAAGGCGGTGGAGGATCTACAGACGTGGGGGATATCAGCTGGCTCGTGCCGACTGTTGGCTTGGGCACGGCCACTTGGGTACCAGGCACTTCTGCCCATACTTGGCAAGCAGTAGCTGCCGGAGGCATGAGTATTGGCCAAAAAGGCATGATGGTAGCTGCCAAAACCTTGACTTTGACAGCGATGGATATTTTTACTAATCCATCGGTTACTGGCCAAGCCTTGCAGGAACTCAATACCCGTAGAGGGGAAGGATTTTCCTACAAAGCATTGGTTGGAGACCGTCAAGCTCCGCTAGACTACAGAAAATAAGGTCTGTCTAGTTGACTTTATGAGCTGGAATTCCCACTGGTGGAATTCTAGCTTTTTTTTGTGCCCCTTTTTTTCAAATCGACTATATTGTAGAAATGGTTTTTTTATCTCTATTCATTTGCTTACTTGATCGGTAGGTTTTGGTTATGAGGCCTTTGCTCAATCTATAGAGCTAGGTCAACTACCCTGATAGCTCAATTGTCAACTAGGCCATGGGGGAATCAAACAACCTAAATCTGTAATTGAAAAGGTGGAAAAATTCATTTTTAACTCACTTGTTTTAACCCAAACTACCATGAAAAACACCTGTATTTTTTTACTGCTTGCTTTATTTGGGGTATTTGCACCGAAAGAAGTAGGCGCTCAGAAAAAGGGAGACCCCCTTTTTCAGGCTCCCTTGGGAATCGCTTCTTACACCTTTCGAAATCAATGGAAAAATGGAGTGCCCGAAACCCTAGATATCATCCAACAAATGGGATTCAAAGAATTTGAAGGAGGAGCTCCTCAGGGAATGGATCCAGTAGAATTCAAAAAAATGCTCGCCGATCGAGGGATTTCCATACCTTCTACGGGAACGGGATTTGAGCAGCTTGAGTCGGATCCACAAGGGGTAGCCGATCGAGCCAAAGCATTGGGTGCTTCCTACGTGATGTGTGCCTGGATCCCGCATGCTCGAGGGCAGTTTTCCAAGGCAGATGCCGATCGAGCGATTAAGGCCTTCAATGCAGGGGGAAAAGTTTTGCAAGAAAATGGAATTACGTTCAAATACCATGTGCATGGCTACGAATTTCAGCCCTATGGCTCGGGGACACTCTTTGATTACTTGGTAGAAAACACTGATCCTAACTTCGTGTCCTTACAAATGGATGTGATGTGGACTCATTTTGGGGGAGGAGATCCAGTTGGATTGCTTAAAAAATACGGCAAGCGCTGGGTATCCCTGCACTTGAAAGATTTTAGAAAAGGTGCTCCGAAGGACCTAACTGGCTTAACTGGTCCTGAAAATGATGTGCCGCTAGGTGAGGGAGAACTTGATTTTCCAGGCATTCTTCGCGAAGCCAATCGAATCGGGATCAAACATTTTTTTGTGGAGGATGAAAGTGACAAGGAGTTGGAGACTTTGCCAAAAAGTATTGCCTATCTGAAAAAACTGCGCTATTAAGTAGAATGGGGGCCGTAGCCTCTGGGAAACTTCAGTCAGAGGATCGGCAGGGCCTAAAAAGGACCCGCCGAATTCCTTTGAGCTGATCTTAACTAAACTGATTCAACCTATCTTATGAAATGTATTACCCACAG
>CAYNIK010000005.1:0-21358 GCA_964397145.1 uncultured Limnohabitans sp. | reverse complement strand
CCTCTTCTGAAGAAGCCGAGATCTCCACCCTGTGCTGCAGATCCTGGATCTTCCGAATGGGCTTTGGCAAGTTCTGCAAAAGTTGCTTTTCCGGAACCAATGTCTTGTTTGAATTGCTTCAGTTGGGCTAGAATTTGTTCTCGGACTTGAGGATTGGTTTCTGGTTTCCGTACAATCTGACCCACAGTAGCCTCAGAGGTGAACAGGGGAAGGGAGTCCTTGGGAATGCTGTAGTAAAATGCGCGAACTTCAGCAGGGGATACCGTGATTCCTTCAGTAATTGTCTTGCGCATTTTTTCGACGATCAACTGCTCACGGATGACATCTTCTAGTTCAGCTTTCAACTGCTCGGCCGTCTTTCCATACATTTCTGCAAGCATGGACTCGTCTCCGCCAAACTGTTGCATAACCATACTAAATCGGTTATTGGCTTGTACCATCACTTCTGCATCGGTCACGATGACCGAATCAATCTCTGCCTTGGCGACCATCAGTTTATTGATCAACAAGCTTTCAAACACGGTGCATCGGGTAGGGGCTTCAATGCCTTGCTGGGCTTGAGAAAGCGCTTCGAGGTAAGTCTTTTGTACTTCAGATTCGAGTACAATGTTGTTGTCTACTTTTGCAACTATTTTATCTACCACTTGACCAGTGGCAGTTTCTTGGGCTTGAGCTTGTCCCAAGATCCAAAATGCAAAAAGGCTCGGAAGAAGTCGGTATAGCAATTTCATAGTTTTTTCTTTTTCGGGAAGTCCGAATGGGGAGAATTAGTTATTCAAAGCGGCAAAGGCCTTTTCTTTTACCCCAGAGTTGATTTGAATGGGATATTTTTCTTTTAATCGTTTCGTGAGTGCCTGATCCAAATAGTTTTGGTAGTCCCGGATCACCAATCCTCTCGCTTCCTCAAATTTTCGAGGTCCCGGTGGATATATTTTACCAACTACGAGGACGTAGGGAGTCCCTTCTACGACCAACTCTTGGTAAGTTTGATTCAAATCAACCTTAGAAAGGATGGGATGGGCTTCGTATTCAAAAGTCCCAGATTCGGTAGCGTAGGCAGTGGGGTAATTGGTACGGTAATCCGCTTCAAACGAAGCGAAACTTTCTGAATTAAAGCCTTTATTTTGAAGAAATTTGCGTGCATTCTCAAGCTTTGAGGCATCGTTTACTTTTACCAAATAGGCCTGTACTCGTGTTTTCCACTGGTAATTTTGGAGGTTGTTTTTGTAAAATTCTTGCTGTCCGATGCTGTCGTTCAACCCTTTTTGCCAAACCTCTTGGTTGGTTAAAGAAAACATTAAAATTCCATCACGGTATTCCTTGAGGAGCTTTTGGTAGTCTGGATTGTTGGCTTCCAACTCTTTTTCTTCAGTTTGTTCTAAAGTTTTGGCCACAAATTTTTCGAGCCATTTGTTCAAGAAGGTGCCTGATCCTTTAGGTGTGATTTCTTCGAGTTGCATAAACTTCCAGAGATCGCTTGCCGCATAGGACTTGTCTTGAATTGTGAAAAGTTGAGTTCCTCCGAGTCCTTTTTCTTGCAGTTGTGCACCAAAAGAGGTCAAATCGGCGGAAGTCATGGTATTGGAAAGGGTAGCAAGCGCTGCCTCATTTTCTTTAAATCCAAATTTTGCTTTTTGCATGGCAATCACCTGGGATTGAATCATGCTTGATTTGGAATTTCGTAGAATTTTGGACTTGATTGTTTGTTCAAGTTCCTCGTAGGACTGTAGTGGTCTTTTCCCTTCCAATCGTAGGATATGGTATCCGTAAGGAGTTTTGATCGGGGGAGAAACTTCTCCTATCTCCGTCAATGAAAAGCTCGCCATTTCAAATTCGGGAATCATAGTACCTACTCCAAACCAGGGTAGAAGGCCTCCGGATTCTTTGGTTGCTGGATCTTCGGAATAGGCCTTGACAATCTCCTCCCACAGGGTGCTTTCCTTTTGAATTTCTGCGTAGATGTCAGAAATTTTTCGTCTTGCATTTTCTTCTTGGCTGGTGTTTTCAGCGTCAAAGCGAACCAATATATGGGAAACTTGTACCTCACCTGGGTTAGGCTGCCGTCCATTTACTTGGATGATGTGGTATCCAAAATCAGTCAATATTGGGTCTGAAATATTGCCCACTGGCAGCATGTAAGCTGCTTCTTCAAACTGTTGAACCATTTGTAGGCCAGTGAAATAGCCCAAGTCCCCCTTATTCACTTTGGCAGAAGGGTCATCGGAATGCATTAGTGCTAATTCATGGAACTTAGCCCCATTTTCAAGTTCTGACTTTACCTTCAATGCCAATTTCAGCATCGCAAGACTGTCTTCGTTGGTGGCGTTGGGAGGAAGTTGAAATAAAATGTGACTAGCCCGTACAATTTCTTGCATCCGTCCATACACTTTTTTAACCTCGCCTTCTTCGATTGAATTTTTAATTAAAAATGGGGCTGTGAGCGATTCTTTGATGGAGGAAAATTCCAAATTGAACTCTTCAGACTGATCCAATTTTATTGATTCTGCTTCAATGACCTTCAACTTGTAATTCAAAAAAGTCTCAAAGGTTTCTTCAAATTCTTTTCTTGTAAGGGAAAAGGAGGGCCCTTCACTTTCTTTTTCTTTGGAGAGCAGGTGAAGAAACTCTTCTTTATCTATTGAAACATTGCCTACCACAACGAGAATTTCTTTCTTTTCCTGAGCGGTGGCCAAAAATGAGAAAGGACTTAACGTGAAGATTAAGTTTAGTGCTACAAACGCCGAAAGGGCTCTTTTTTTCATTGAAAGGAAGACCAAAATAAAGCTCAAAGGTACAAAAATTCTAAAGAAATAATGTGGGTATTCCTTCCTCATTTTAGTGGGTATCAGTTGAATGACATTTTTTGATCAACCTACAAATATTTTGACCGTTTTTAGATTCAAACTCGATTTCATCCATGATTTTTTTGACTAGAAGGATTCCGATACCTCCTTTTCGCTTCTCTTCAATTACCTGGCTCAGTTCAGGTACTTCGTATTCGAGCAGGTTAAAGCCTTCCCCTTTATCGGTAATCTCTACGACCATTTTTTCATCCAACGATTTGATTTCTAGATGAATCTCTTCTTTTGGATTACAAGCATGGGAATGGATAATCAAATTGGCACAGACTTCCTCTACCGCCAAAATCACCTGATGTTTATCGGTGCCAGACAAGGTAAATCCAACTAAATTTTGCTGCAAAAAGCTTCTTAATTTAGCCAGAGCAGCTGTACTGCAGGATAAATTAAGCTTGTGATTCATGCGAGGTAATGATTGCTGTGGACTTATCTGGAACAATGGAGATCAATCGGTCAAGCCCAAGGATTTTAAATACTTCTTCCACTTGTTCGTTCAACCCGAAAATTGCAAATCGAATTCCCCGTTCTGAAAAATCATCCAGGTAAGACATAAAAACCCCTAGTCCCGCTGAAGAAATATAGGCTAATTCCTGGCCATCAATTAGTAAAAAGGTAGTCCCTTGGTGGACTACTTCCTGTATGGATTGGTCTAAAAGCACGGAATTACTCGCATCTACTTCTCCAATTAGGCGTAAAATGTCCTTATTTTCCTCTTTCGTTTTCTCAATTCGTAGCATTTCTTGCTCGGTTAATTTGTTGTGCTGAATTTGACCACCAAAAGGGAATAATCGTCATCAATCATTCCATCTCCCCCTACAAACTGGTGGAGTGAATCGATAATCACTTGCTGGAGGTCGGTTGGGGATAACTGGTGGTGCGCTTCTACTAAATTTTTGATACGGTCGTAACCAAACTGTTCACCTCCTTGGTTTCTTCCTTCAAGTATTCCATCCGTAAGGAGGACCAGAATGTCGCCTGCTTGGTAGTCAAATCTTTTCTCATGTACGTGTTTTTGGTAATTGAGGTTTCTTACAATTCCGAGTCCAAGGCCTTCCATAGAAATAAACTCAGCCGTTTTTTGGGTTGCCTTGTACCAAAGTGTAGGAATATGTCCTGCCCTTGCATGTGAAAAAGTCTGGGAAGCAGTATCGATTTCAAAAATAGAAGCTGTGATGAAGTGATTTCGTTCCAAACACTTGCTCAGAGCAGCATTTGCTTTTTTCATGAATTCAGCTGGTTGCAAGCCCAGTTGGATTAAACTTTGAAATACGCCTTTCATTTGCGCCATGTGAAAGGCGGCCGAAGTGCCTTTCCCCGACACGTCTCCCATGATGACGACAAAACGATTGGCGTCCGCTTGATAGGTATCGTAATAGTCACCACCCACCTCATCCGCGGTATTGGAATACGCGCATATTTCAAAGGAATCCGGATGGTCGAGCTCGAGCGGCAAGAGGGCTTTTTGGACGCGCTGTGCGATCTTTAATTCCTCTTGGTACCGTTCATTTTCAATGGCTTGGTTGAGTAGGCGATGGTTTTCAACCGAGATGCAGGCTTGCCGAGCGAAAGTGCTGATAATATTCAGCATCTCTTTGTTGAATCCTTCTTTGACCTCTTTCACCAAGACGATTCGGGCAAGGATCGATTTATTGACCACCAGAGGAACAATCAATGCCGATTTGTAGTCCGAATGGTTGAGTCGGATCGCTTGGGCCTGTTCTGTAGTTTGGCTAAGCAGCCAGGATTGGTTTTCTTCCGAAATTAAGGCTCCGAGGACGGATTGTGTGGATTGATCCAGCATCCGTAGGGGGTTTTTTACTAGGATTTGCTCCTTGGGGTTCAATTCGATCCAACCACAATCGGAGTAGGAAGCACTCATGCAGGAATCAAGCAAAATGTCGAGTACTTGTTCCTCATTTTCTTCGGGCTGAATGGACTGGCTTAGCTTTTGAAAATTAATGGCTTCGGTTAGCTTTTGTTCAAAAACGGAAGAGGTAGGCAAGTTGAAAAGTGTCACCAAAAAGCTGAAAAGACCATAGGCAAATACAAATCCAAACAAGGCCATTAGGAATAAATTGTCTGTCAGATTGATCTGCAGCCTTGCCTCGTTGCCATAGGAAAGTACTCGGTAAAATAAGAAGGCAGCACTCAGTAAGATCAGAAATAGGAAGAGGAGGGTTTTCCATTTCTCTTTAAAGTTGAGATAAGGAATCCATTTCAAATTGACGGCTAGCAGAATAGAAACTACGAGCAGGATCACTAATCCAAATAGGAAGCTGTAATCAAAGTTGTTGTGATTGAAAAACACAAAAAATAAGGCGCCTAGCATGGAAAGCTCAAATACTTGCCATTGCTTGACTACCTGTTTATTCTTTTGGTATAGAAT
Source organism: uncultured Limnohabitans sp. (assembly GCA_964397145.1). GTDB lineage: Bacteria > Bacteroidota > Bacteroidia > Cytophagales > Cyclobacteriaceae > Algoriphagus. Next base: position 16,114 of record CAYNIK010000005.1, on the reverse strand, counting down.
CAAATGCTTCCACAAAAGTGTAGTTGAAATCAAGAATGCACTGGTCCAAGCAAAGTTGATGTGGTAAAAAATATTAGTTAAGAAGGGGTCTGTGCCAATTTTACTTTCTCCAAAAGCAAGGTAAATCAGTTCGGTAAGTAGCCCTGCACCTGCTGCAAAAAGCCCCGTTGAGACACCTCTCCAAATCAAGGTGAGAAAGTCTGCAGCGCGATTTTTCCAAAAAATGTGGCGGTAAACCAGATACAGAAAAAAGAAAAAAAGGATTTCTAAAATCCAAGTCACCTCTTCTGAAATTCCCGAGTCGAGGTTGTTGATCATTCCAAAAATTCGGACCAAATCAACCAATACCAAAGCCAGCCAAACTAAAATGGCCAACAACAGGCTAATTCTGCCAAGAGGAAGTGAAGAGGTCTTGATCATGGAGTTACCCACCAAAAATAGGGAATGTCAGCCAATGCTGTACTACCAAACGGTACCAGAAACCTGTGATAACTGTTAAATCTTTTAAAATTTTACAGGAAAATGACTTCCTCCACCACTCCTTTTCCGACTTCAGATTCGATTAAGGCCATCACTTTGGATGCGTTGAGTTGGAGTTCTTTTTTTACTGGTCCCGAGGTAATTTTTACAAAAAGCTTTTTATCCTTGATGTAAAGATTTCCGGTACGATCGGCAATGGTTTTTCCTACCAACTTAGGCCAAGATGCTAACAAAAGCTTCTCTTGATAGGTGTCTTCTAAACGGTAGGATTTTAGTAATTCTTGGAAGGCTTCGCCCAGGGGGCTGGCCTCTTTCTTTCTAGAGTAGGTCATGAGGATCAAGAAAAATTTCGGCAGCTATACTGTCTGCTAGCAGCTGACCTTTTCGGGTTAAAGTTAGCGTTTTCCCATCGGTATGGATCATGCCCAAGGCAGTTAATTTGTCAATCTCAGCTTCTTTGATTTTGAAGAGATTAAGATGGTGTCGATTCTCAAAACTTTCTGTGTCAAGGCCCCAGGAGGTTCGAAGGCTGGTCAAGATTTCCTCGTTGATCAATTCTTCTTTTTCTAGTTTTTCAAGAACAAAAGGGAGTTTGCCAGTCGATAAGGTTTTGACATAGTTGGGATTAGAGGGAGGATTGTACCCTCTCGAGCTCCCGTCAAATGAATGTGCGCTAGGGCCAATTCCCAGGTAGGGGATGCGTTTCCAATAATTGCTGTTATGAAGGGCGGCTTGATTTGGGCGGCTAAAATTGGAGATTTCATAGTGGAGGTATCCCGCTTGGTCACATTGCTCCTGCAGCCATTCAAATTGTTGGGCCACAAATTCTTCCTCAGCAGGAATAAATTTCCCTTTCTCGGCCCAATTGCCAAAAGTGGTTTTGGGTTCGACTGTCAGCGAATAGGCTGAAAGGTGTCCTGGGTCAAGTGCCAAAGCATCTTTGAGGTCCTTTTTCCACAAGCTATGGTCTGTATGGGGAAAGCCATAAATCAGGTCAATGGAGAATTTTTCAAAGCCAGCAGCTCGGCCCAACAAAATCGCCTCTTTGGCTTGCTTGGAATTATGGGCTCGGTTGTACTTCTTCAAAATCTCGTCTTGAAAGCTTTGGATTCCAAGGCTAAGACGGTCTATCCCTAAGGATTTCCAGGTGGCGAGCGATTGAGGGTGGAGGTCGTCCGGGTTGGCTTCGAGGGTAACTTCTAATTTCTTTCCAGGAAAAATTAGGGCAACTTGGTCAAGGATCTTTTCCAAGGCCTCTGCAGGCAATAAGGAGGGAGTGCCTCCTCCAAAGTAGACGGTATCTACTTGTTCGCCTTTGAGGTAGTCTTTCCGAAGCTCCATTTCTAAGACAATTCCTTCAACCAGTGGGTCTAACAGTTGAAGGTTGGTCGAAAAATGAAAGTCGCAATAGTGACAGGCTTGTTTACAAAAAGGGATATGAAGGTACAGTCCTGCCATGGGGGTCAATTCTTGAGTAAATATAGCGTATGTTCCAATTTTAGTCCCTCAACTTGGATTAATGTAGCGCTTTTCATTCAAGCACCTGAAAAAATCATTTGGAGTCTGACTCAGGATTGTTGAGTTTTGTAACAATGAAATCCAGGATAATCGTCTTTGGGACGCCATTGTTTAGGAATTCACTACTTGATTCATCTGCTCGCTATCATCCAGCCTCGATGCGTAAAATTTTTCTTTTGTTCTTTTTTCTATTTGCCTCCACCTGGACGTTTGCTCAGGTATTGGAAAACTACGAAGGAGAGTGGAGCAGCTCTGTAGAGCAATCGTTGGTTGGATCCATTGGTCAAAAACAAGTGAAGCTGGCCGTAAATGCTTTTCCGCAGTCCTTTTTTCAATTTGAGGTGCCTGGAAATTCCACCGTATTTGTGGATGGGAAGCTTTGGATCTTGACTTCCACCGACACGACCTTTTTTGTGCCGACCAGCTCCTTGAAAAAAGAGTTTAGAAAAGATAGTCTGCTTGTCACTGTGGTGAGCGATAAAATTAGGCTTGGGGAATTTGGCTTGACGATCACTAAGGTGGCCAAAAATGAAAAAGAAGAGAAGGAGTTGACTGGGGAGCAACAGTTTTTAGCACTTGAAAAACGAACGGTGATCCAACCAATAAAGGATTTTATTGCGCTATCACTTTTACTTATTTTGGGATTGGCAGCAGTGTATAGACGAGTATATCCCTACTTAATGGGGGTTTTGCTCCAGCCTTTGTCCGTGATTAAAGCAGAAGACTTTTCAGAGAGTGGAGGCCTTCAGAAAGTGTTTTCCTTGGACATCTTGTTTTTCCTTTTGTTGGTTTCCATGATGCTTGCCCAAAGTTTGCTCACGGGTATTGTGTTATTTAGGCCGGATTGGCTTGAAATTGGTGATGGATTGACTGCGCTATCGCTTATGTACTATTGGGTACTGGCTTCTTTATTTCTTTTGGTTTTAACGATAGTAAAGTTTTCGGCAATCAAGCTGACTAGCTACTTGTTTGACTTAGGCAAGTCAGAATTTGCGCATTTCTTTTACTTGCTTCGCTTGATCACTTTTGGTTTTGCTTTCGTTTTGGTAATTACCACCTTTTTCACGATCAATGACTTTTTTGAATTGAAGTTAGTGTTTACGCAACTGATGAAAGGAGTCTTTTGGGTTTACCTTTTGGGGGTACTTGGGCTTTTCTTAATTATGATGAACAAGTTGAATTTTAAGAAATATCATTTATTTACTTACCTTTGCATCGCGGAAATAGTACCTTTTTTGGTTTTGACCAAATGGATATTGGTACTAGCCCAGTGATGTGTTGAACGTAAACGGAACTCCTAGCATGAGTGCAGCTCCAAAAGATCGCTATACCCCAGTAAAAAGCATACTGGTCTCTCAACCTAAACCTACCGAAGCTAACTCTCCTTACTTGCTGCTTGCAGAAAAGTATAACTTGAAAATTGATTTTAGGCAATTTATCAAGGTTGAGCCTGTTCCCCCAAAGGAGTTTAGAAAACAAAAAATAGATATACTTAAGCATACGGCAATTATTTTCACAAGCCGCAATGCCATTGATCATTTCTTTGCAATCTGTAAGGATTTCAAAATTGAGATGCCTGCTGAAATGAAATATTTCTGCATCTCGGATCAAACTGCTCACTACCTTCAGAAGTACATTGTGATTCGAAAGCGCAAGCTTTTTGTAGGAACCAAAACTGCTGAGGATCTATTCGATTATTTCAAAAAACACAAAAACGAAAAGTACCTATTTCCATGTTCGGATATTCGAAAGGATGATATCCCTGCCTATATGGAAAAACAGGGAATCGCGTTTACAGAAGCCATCATCTACCATACCGTAGCTGCTGATTTATCCGATTTGGCAGATGTGAAGTACGATATTTTAGCCTTTTTCAGCCCATCTGGAATTAAATCCTTGAGACAAAATTTCCCTGATTTTGTTCAGGGGAAAACTAGAATTGCTGCATTTGGACCTACCACGGCGCAAGCTGTGCGGGATATGGATTTGATTTTGGACATTGAGGCACCCATGCCTAATGCGCCAAGTATGACTGGAGCGCTTGAACTCTTTATAAAAAAAGCCAATAATTTGTAATTCTAGGAATCATTTTGGGCGGATTCTCAGTTTAAATTCCTAGACTAGTTTAAATTTGAGTACTCCACAGCCAAATGAACATAAAAAGCAACTTGGTTAATTTTTTTAGAGCAGCAGGATTTCTGTTTCTGCTTCTGGTATCGGGGGCTGTCTATGGGCAGCAAGATCCTCAGTTTACGCAGTACCTCTATGCGGGTAATTTTTTTAATCCCGCTTTAGCTGGCAAATCAGGCGCGCTTGAGTTTTCCGCTTTTCATCGTTCCCAATGGCAGGGCTATACGACTACTACTGGAGCAGGTACAGCTCCAACTACACAGTTGATCACGCTCCAGGGCAGAGTAAAAGGCAAAAACGTCGGCTATGGACTTACGGTAGTCAACGACCAACTTGGGGCTACTTCCAACTTAGAGATTAACTTACAAGGGAGTTACCATAAAAAAATTCAACGGACTCAATTGAGTTTCGGTGGATACTTGGGCGTATCGAATAGTACCTTAGATTTTGAAGAATTGCAATTTGTCAACCCAGAGCCTAGCCTTCCCCTCTCGGGTACGGAGAGTCAGTTGGCCATGGACATGGGAGCGGGCCTTATGGTGGATAGAGGGGATTTTTATGTAGGGCTCAGTGGAAGGCACCTCAATCAAGCTTCTTTTGATTTTGGGGATGGTACCTATGCGAATCGACTTCAACTACACAACTACCTATTGATGGGATACCGAATGCGCCCGATTGGTCAGCTTCGGATTGAACCCAGTATTTTACTAAAATCTTTGGGGACGCATACTTTATCTTACGAAGTGAGCGTTATAGCCACACTCCAGAATAAAGTAAATGGAGGAATTGCTTACAGGGGTGAGGAGTCAGTTTCCTTGATTCTAGGCTATAGCTTATTGAAAGACAATAGTTTAAAGTTGGGTTATGCCTTTGACTTGGTGGTAGGAGGCCTTGATGCCAAAGCACCTACTTCTCACGAGCTGATGCTTCGCTATGCTTGGTCAGATGTCACCAAGACGGTCAATCGAGTGATTCAACGGACGCCTAGGTTTAGATTTTAAATAGGGGATTAACGTAAGTATTTGAACTAGTTGCCACTGAGAAAGGTCTTGATAGTTACATTTAGCCCTGTAGTATTTGTTTTATTGTCTCAAAATAAGCTAACTTTCGAAGCCATTTTCATAAGTTGGTAAAGTTTGGCCAAAAATTTGATGATGCTTTAAAAATGTCATTTATGTACACAAAATTTAAAATTCCTTTTATGCCGATTGTGCTTGGTCTTGTAGCGATTACGCTGCTACCTAGCTGTGGGCTATTCAATAAAAAGGGAATGGCTAGTGATAAAGCAAATCGTAAGGGTGAGGTTACTGGTGTAGCCAAACGAATTCGATGGAAGCAAAACTTGCCAATTGATATGGTGCCTATCAAAGCGGGTACGTTTTGGATGGGTCAATCCGATGAAGACATTGCCTACACGCAAGCTTCTTTGAATAAGCAGATTACAATTTCTGAATTTTTTATGGACAAGTACGAAGTGTCCAACAACAAGTACCGTCAATTTTTAGAAGCCGTAAAATCAGGTCAATTGGATACGGGCACTCCTACTACATTGAAGGCTGCGCCTACCTTTAACCTTGCCGATTTGAAGCCAGACAGCACCGTTTGGACCAAGAGCTTTGCCTACCACTACGGTGATCCTTTGATGGAATTTTATTTTGACCACCCTGCATTTGATGCTTATCCGGTAGTAGGGGTGTCTTACGACCAGGCACAAAAGTATTGTGAGTGGAGAAGTTACCACCTACGCGCCAACGATGACATTGAATTTGATTTGCCAGCTTTTAGACTTCCAACTGAAGCGGAGTGGGAATATGCTGCCAAAGGTGGAAAAGAAATCGCCAAGTACCCTTGGGGTGGCCCATACATTAAAAACAAGAGAGGATGTTTGATGGCCAATTTTAAGCCGGGTAGAGGGAATTACATTGACGATGGATTTACCTATACTGCACCTGTAGATGTGTTTGCACCGAATGGTTTTGGTCTGTATAATATGTCAGGTAATGTAGCGGAGTGGGTAATGGATGCTTACAAAGTCACTTCAAGAGCCCAAACCTGGGATTTGGATCCCGTTTATTTGGACGAAAACGAGCCTCGAAAAATTGTACGTGGAGGAAGCTGGAAAGATATTAGTCACTATTTGGAGACTTCTACTCGAACTTTCGAATACCAAGATGTAGCTCAGGCGCACATTGGTTTCCGTACCGTAATGACCTTCATAGGGCGATCTGCTTCTATGGATGCAAAACTTAACAAACGAATGAGGAGGTAATTATCCTCAGCTAAAACTCAAATACCCTAAAAAAATCTAGTTCACATGGCAAGTAACTCTAATTTCTTTTATTCCAAGGTAATGCCGAAAATTTACGGCATCGGTGCAGCAGTAGTAATTCTTGGAGCAATGTTTAAAATCTTGGATTTGCCAGGTGCAAACTGGATGATTGGTATTGGTTTGACTGTGGAGGCAATTATCTTCTTCCTTTCTGCTTTTGAACCAAGTCCTAAAGAAGTGGATTGGAGTATTGTGTATCCAGAATTAAACGATCCTAATGCAAAACCAACTGCTCCAAGAGGTCCGGTTTCTCAAGCAGTTTCTCAGGACCCAATTGCCCAGCAATTGGATAAAATGCTGAAAGAGGCAAACATTGGACCTGAGTTGATTGAGAGCTTAGGAAAAGGAATGAAAAATTTGGCTACCTCTGCTCAAAACATGGGAACCCTTTCCGATGCTGCAGTAGCCACTACAGAATATGCAACGCAGGTAAAGGCGGCATCCCAGTCTTTGGCAAGTATGAACGACTCCTATGCACAAACTGCTACTGCCTTGATGGCTATGTCTTCTGCTGCTCAGGATTCACAGGCCTACCAAGCCCAAATTCAAGCGGTAACCAAGAATTTGGCTGCCTTAAACGCAGTCTATGAATTGGAACTTCAAGATTCTGCGGAGCAGAAGAAAGCACGTGCTGACTTCTACAAAAATATGTCTACCGCCATGGCAAGCTTTACCGAAGTAGGGAATGAGACCCAAGCCTTCAAGGAGGAAATGGTGAAATTGAACCAAAATGTGAGTGCGCTTAGCAAAATCTATGGCGGAATGCTTACAGCAATTAGAGGGTAATTTACCACCAAGATCTAGAAATATAGACAACTATGGCAGGAGGTAAAGAGACACCTAGACAGCGGATGATCGGGATGATGTACCTGGTATTGACGGCCCTTTTGGCCCTCCAGGTAAGTAATCAGATCCTTCAGAAGTTCGTCCTTCTTAATGATGGGATGGAGCGAACCTCTAAGAACTTTGTATTAAAAAATGAGTCCATGGTGGGCTCTATTGAATATACCATTGCTCAGCAGGGTAACAATGCAAAAGACCTTCCTAAGGTAGCTGCCTCAAAAAAGGTAAGAGCTGCAACCAAAGAAGTTTATGACTACCTGGAGGGGCTTAAGGTGGAGCTTATCAAGCAATCCAATGCGAAGAATGAACAAGGGAATTATGTCAATTCTTCTTTGAAAAATACGGAAGTTACAGGCAACTTATTTGCGAATCAAGGAAAGGGTGAAGAACTAAAGAAAAAGTTAAACGATTTTCCTAAGACAGTTGAAGGCATTCTAAAAGGTGTTGGAATTACAAATCTTACTTTTAAGCCCATTGCTAAAGATGCTTCCGAAATAGAATTGTTTGCCAATGACTTGGAGGCAAAAAACAAGAGTTTTGTAACCCTTAACTTCGTGAAATCGCCAGTTGGGGCTGCCATTGCAATCTTGTCTCAATTTCAAAATGAGGTATTAAACATTGAAAGCGAGTCTTTGACTACCATAGCCAATACCATTGGTTCTTTTTATTTCAAGGCAGATATTACTGAAGCGAAGATCTCTGCGATTTCCAATGTGGTAGCAGCAGGCACTAAGTTTGAAGGGACCATGTTTATTGCATCTTCTTCTTCTTCCGCTACACCCACCATGACCTTGGATGGTCGTTCTATTCCCGTAGACGAGAAAGGATTTGGAAAAATTGAGTTCGTAGCTACACCAGCTGCTTCCTATGACGATAAGGGTACGGCAAAGAAGGTGTTGAAAGGACAAATTGTAACCAATGTGGGTGGAGAAGATAAAGTGCTACCTATCGAATATGAGTATTATGTAGCGCAGCCTGTTATCAAAATCACTTCTGAGGTGGTGCAACAGTTGTATGCAGGATGCGCTAATGAATTGAATATCGATGTACCTGCTCTTGGCAATTCCTATGCTCCAGAATTTACCGTGACTAATGGGGATAAAATTAAAGGTGCTAAAGCTGGTCAAGTGACAGTAATTCCTAATGCCAGTGGAAAAGTAACTATTGGTGTAAGTAGTGGGGGTAATAAAATTGGAGATGAAACATTTGATATCAAACCTGTTCCTAATCCAATTATTAGCCTTCAAACTTCCGGTGGTTCCGAATTGGACATTAGTCAAGCCCAAACTGCTAACGTATTGAGCGGTGTTAAAATTGTGGCCAAATCGGATCCTAATTTTGCCCGCACTATGGCGAAGGACGCCAATTTTGCTGTAACAGGTGGTGAAATTACCTTGGTTAGAAATGACGTACCTCGTGGTGCTCCTGTTTCAATTGGAGCTGGTATCCGAGGTCTGTTAGGTGGAGCAGCTGCCGGTGACATTTTGGTTATTCGAATCAATCAGGTTACACGAACCAATTTTAGAGGAGAAAAAATCCCTATGGATTTCCGTGGGGTCATCACGGTACGTGTGAAGTAAGCTTCCCCACGGCCGCCAAACTTATTTGTTATGAATTTATTTTTGAGATACACTTTACTGACTTGTTTATTGGGCTTGGGCCTAGTACAAGGAGGCTTTGCCCAAGTGGCAACTTCAGTCAATCCTTCTAGTCTTGGGACACGACAGTACGCCATGGACACGGTTTATTCTGTCAAGCGTATTCGAGAAGATGATAAGATGTACCAAGTTTCTGTTTGGAGACGAATTGATTTGCGTGAAAAATACAATGTGCCCTTGTATGGTTCAGGTGATGCAAAAGACAATGGAATCATCCGACACATTTACGATGCGGTAAAGCAAAATGCTTTGGAAGTTTTTGCCGATGAAAATTTTACGCAACCTATGTCGATTGCGCAATTTGATTCTACCTTTTGGAAAACTGATTTTAGAGATTCCGTTTTCGTAAAGCAATTGTACTACTTGGACTTCAAAGAAGATTTCGTTTTTGATAGACAGCATTCTCAATTCAAATTTGACATCAAGTTTATACAGTTGGTCATGCCTGCAGAGACCAATGCAGATCCTAATTCTGGGGTTGGCTTCCAGAAGACCATTGGATTTATCCGTTACAAAGATTTCATCTCTTATTTTGCCAAGCATCCAGATGCACGTTGGCTTAACTTTCAAAATATATCCAAAAGCCTGACCTACGACGAAGCCTTTGAATCTCGTCTATTCAGGTCGGTAGTTACCCGATATACAAATCAAGATGAGGCTTTGGTGATTGATTTAGTAAATAAGAATACTCCTGCTGAACGTCGCAAAATGCAAGCTTATTTAGATGCATTGGCCTTTGAATACCAGTTATTGGAATTTGAAAATTCCGTTTGGGAATGGTAAAAAATAAAGCCTCGAATTAATTCGAGGCTTTATTTTTTGCTAGACCTTCCAAAAGCACTTTGGCTTTGGCAGCGCCAATGACTGCGGCCACTTCCTCCTCCGATGCGAGTTGAATTTTTCGTACCGATTTAAACTCCTTGAGTAATTTCTGCGCAGTCTGAGCTCCGATTCCTTCGATTTCGGTCAATTGGGTTCCCAACGCTTTCTTACTTCGTACCTGTCGATGGAAGGTAATCGCAAAGCGGTGCGCTTCGTCTCGGATGCGTTGAATCAGCATCAAGCTTTCTGATTTTTTGTCCAAATGGATGGGGTATTGGTCTCCAGGGAAGTAGATTTCTTCCAGCCGCTTGGCTATGCCGATGATGGGCATCTTGCCATAGATTCCAAGTTCCTCCAAGGCTTCTACCGCTGAAGACAACTGCCCCTTTCCCCCGTCAATGACTACGAGCTTGGGAAGAGGTAGTCCTTCTTCCAGCAATCTCTTGTAGCGTCTCCCCACGATTTCTTTCATACTTGCAAAGTCATTGGGTCCTTCCACGGTCTTGACATGGTAATGCCGGTACTCTTTGACTGCCGGTTTGCCTTGCTTAAAACAGACCATACTCGCTACTGGATTGGTGCCTTGAATATTGGAGTTGTCAAAGCATTCGATGTGATCAGGGATTTCTTGTAGGCTCAAGTCTTGCTGGAGCTGTCGGATCACCCGGTCTTTTTTATCTTGGTTGAGCCCTTGCAACAGTGCCTTTTCTCTTTTGTAATAAAGGGCATTTTTGAGGGATAACTCGATCAATTTTTTCTTGTCCCCGATTTTGGGCACATTCAGATTTAATCCCTCAATGGGTTCGAGTTCGAGGTTGACCAAAATTTCCTCCGCATCACTCTGAAACTGATCTTGAAGTCGAATCAAGGCGGTTACAAGTAGCTCTGCCTCGGATTCATCGAGTCGTTTTTTGAGCTCTACGTTTTTGGAGGTGACCATGGCTCCATTCTTCACCCGCATGTAATTGACATAGGCTGTTTTCTCGTCTGAGACAAGGGTACAGACGTCCAGATTTGCAATGCTTGGATTGGTAATGAGCGACCTGGCTTGGTATTTTTCGAGGAGATCCAACTTATTTTTTACCTGCTGGGCTTGCTCGAAAGCGAGCTTCTCGGCTAGGACTTCCATGCGCTGCTTGAAGTAGGTCTTTGCAGGGGCTAAGTTGCCCTTCAGGATATGTTTGGCTTGTTCCAAGTCTGCTAGGTAGTCGGCCTCGATCTGCTTCCCTACGCAGGGTCCCTGGCAGTTGCCGATGTGGTATTCCAAGCACACTTTGTATTTCCCTTCCTGAATCTTGAGGTAGGAAAGGTCAAGACTACAGGTACGGATAGTGAAGAGTTCCCGAATCAAGTCGAGTACTGTATTCATGGCCTTGACACTTGCAAAGGGGCCGAAGTAGGTGCCTCTTCTTGGGATGTATTTTCGGGTGGGAAAAAGTCTTGGAAAGTTTTCTTTGGTGAGGAGTAAATAGGGATAGGTCTTGTCGTCCCGAAGAAGAATGTTGTATTTGGGCTGGGTCTTTTTGATCAGGTTGTTTTCCAAGAGGAGCGCATCCAGCTCAGAATTGACGAGCGTGATTTCAATTTTAGCGATCTCCTTGACCATTCTTCTGGTCTTCAAGTTGATGCCGCTATTTTTATTGAAATAGCTGCTGACTCTTTTTTTTAAGCTTTTGGCTTTGCCTACATAGATGAGTTCCTGCTCCGCATTGTAATACTTGTATACCCCCGGCTGATCCGGTAGGGAAAGGTGATCTTCGGGCAAAAAGAAGGAGGAAAGCATGGGGTGAAATTAAAAAAAACAGCCCAACAAGTAGGCTGTTTTAATGAAGGTTGATCCGTGTTTAGAAATCATTTTTCTTGGCATCGTAGTCAAAGCCTGCGTTCTGCTGACTATCAAACTCGTATTTGTCGCAATTGATTTCTATACTCAAAGGTCTTTCAGGTCTTGGGAATGGGCCTTTGGTGTACCCTAGGCGTTCATCGCCATAAACTTTGCTCATGAAATTGACCCAAATCGGGCGTGCGGTCTTTGCTCCTTGACCGGAGGCCCAGCTTCGGAAGTGGATGGCACGATCATCGCCTCCCACCCAAATGCCAGAGACGAGGTCCTTACTGATTCCCATGTACCAGCCATCGGATCCATTTTGGGTAGTTCCTGTTTTTCCCCCCAATTCATTGCCTTCTCGAATTGAGGCTGGAACACCCTGGCTAGTACCTGCGGATTCCTCAAATCCTCCTCGTAGCATGTAGGTCATCAGGTACGCATGCTCTTCACTCATGGCAGGCTTTTTCTTTGGCGTGAATTGGTGGATTAAGTTTCCATTTTTGTCCTCGATTCGATCGATGTAATAGGGAGTAATGTGCTCTCCCTTATTGACAAAAGTCCCAAAAGCACCGACCATCTCAAAAATGCTCACATCATTTACACCAAGTGCTAACGAGGGTACTTCTTCCAGGTCGCTGGTGATTCCTAGCCTTCTCGCTGTTTCAATGACAATTAGTGGGCTTAATTTTTTCATCATGTAAGCCGTGACCGAGTTGACCGATTGAGCCATGGCTCTTCGGATAGTCATCCGCTGATTGGAGAATTTTCCATCAGCATTGGCGGGGCTCCAGGCTGGCTGACCTGGGATATTGACTTCCACAGGTTGGTCAACCACCGAATAGCAGGGGCTATATCCATTCTCAATAGCCGCCGCATAGACGAAAGGCTTGAAAGTGGAGCCAGGTTGTCTTTTCCCTTGCTTCACGTGGTCAAACTTGAAGTATTTGTGGTCAATACCCCCTACCCAGGCCTTGATGTGTCCAGTAGAGGCATCCATAGTCATCATGCCAGTTTGCAAGAACTTCTTGTAATACCTCATGGAATCCATGGTGCTCATTAAGGTATCGCGTTCCCCTTCCCAAGAGAAAATTCTCATTTTCTTTTTTTCATTCAGCTTTAGCTCGATCGAATCTGTTCGGTCCCCATACCGCTGTTTCAGTAGACGGTAGGCTTCCGTTCGCTTCACGGCGTTTTCAATAAAGTTTGGAATGACCTGGTAACTCTCATTGATCCAAGGATCTCTAGTTCCCATCTCCTTAAAGAATGCTTGTTGAAGCACTTTCATGTGTTCCTTCATGGATTCTTCTGCATAGCGTTGCATGCGGCTATCAATGGTCACATAAATTTTCAATCCATCTCCAAAAAGGTCGTAAGCTGTGCCATCAGATTTTAAATTTTCCTTGGACCATTTGATTAGATCTGCTTTCACTATTTCTCGAAAGTACGTGGCAAGACCTTGGTTTTGGTTTTGAACTTGGTAGTCTAGGACAATAGGAAGTTTAGAAATAGAATCGTATTCCGCTTCGGTAAGGAATTCGTTCTTTACCATTTGCGAAAGCACTGTATTTCTTCTTCTGAGCGAGTTTTCAGGGTTAAAAACAGGGCTGTAATAGGTAGGGGCTTTGAATAATCCCACCAAAACCGCAGATTCTTGAATGGTTAAGTCTTGAGGGAGTTTATTAAAAAAGGTTTTGGCTGCAGTTTTGATTCCAAAGGCATTAGATCCAAATTCAGAGGTGTCCAAGTAGAGCGTAAGGATCTCATTTTTGGTGTATGCGCGTTCCAATTGGGTAGCTACGATCCATTCCTTGGTTTTTACGATAAGCATCCGCAAGCCTGGGATCGAACTTAATAATCCTGAGCTGGCATCCGTCCGTGTTTTGAATAAATTCTTGGCAGTTTGTTGGCTTAGGGTAGATCCACCTCCTGCATCTTGACCCAGGAGAATGGATTTTACAAAAACGCGAATCATTGCCTGTAGGTCAATACCAGAATGTTCCTCAAAGCGTTCGTCTTCGGTAGCAATTAAGGCTTGAACCAGGTTCGGTGCTAGTTCTTCATAGGTTGTCGGGCTTCGATTTTCACGTGCAAAGGTTCCTAAAAGCACCCCGTCAGCGGAATACAATTCGGAGGCTAGCTGACTATCTGGGTTTTCAAGGGCCTTGAAATCGGGAAGTGTTCCAAACAGGCCAAGAAAATTTATACTGACCATCCATACAAAAAGCACAAAAAAGACGAGGCCGCCCAAAAAGGCCTTCCATAAATAGTTGATCGTTTTAGATGCCCAATTTTCTCGGGTGAAAGGACCAGGTTTAACCATGATTTATAGGTAGGTAGAGGTAAAGAATTGTCGATATTCTTCCAAATCTTTTGTTCTGTTCAAAACTTGGAAATTTTCAATGGAAATAAAGAAGGCTTTATTTTTCAGGTCTTCTGTCAATCCAATCGAGGTAAATTTTTCTTGAAATGTTTTCAAATAGCTCAAAGCTTTCTCTGCATTGGCGAATGGGCTGATGATGAAAATGGATAGGTCTGCACTTAAATTCATGTTCCCTGTTCGTAATCTGGCATTCCCAAAAGATTGGCTATGGAAAGTCTCCAAATCATTTAGCAAATTTTTGGCCGTTTCTACTTCAGCAGGGCTCAAAGCCAGTACAAATATATGGGTTTGGTCATCAGTAGCGGTGTAGGGGCTTTTCTTTGCTGGATTTTCCAAAACTTTTTCTTTTTCCAATTCCTTTTCTGGAGCGGCTGGTTCGCCTAAAGAAGAATTAGCACTTGCTTTGGTATCCATTTCCTCCTGACTGAGTAGTGGTTGGAGCATGGCTTTTGCTAAGGCAATTAAGTCCTGCTCTTTTGCATTCTGTATAAAGGATACCAGCTTGGATTTGAACTCTTCCTTTGATTCAAGTTTTCCACTGACCATGGCATTGAGCAAGAGTAATTTCTCCGTATTTCGGGTGAGTGGATAGTTTTCTAAGGTGGCAAAAATCAACGCCCTTGCTTGGGAGTAGTTGCCTGCATAGTAGGCCTCATAGGCTTGTTCATATCCTTTTGAGGATTCTAATGAGGCTTTGTTTCCTGCTCCTGCCTCTGGATTATTGACTGAGAAGGTGTAGGGAGATTCTGGAAATTCCAGATTGAGGAGCTGTACGTAGGTATTAAAGTCGCCTAAAAGCTCTTTTTGTCCGAGATAGAGGAGGTAATAGGCTTCTGGCTTTTTGACTGTTTTTGGATAGTGTTTAACAAGCTGCTCGAGGTACTGTTGACTTCGTTTGGGCTCTTTTAATTGGAAGTAAAGCACTTTACCCAATTCAAAATAAGATTCCTCCAGCTCCGTATTTGCTTTTTCCAGTTGTTCAGGACTTTTTGGAATGGAAGAGAGCAGGGTTTCTACCGAAGGAATGGCTGTCGAATCTGAAGAGGCGTCTCCCTCCATGCGGTTATCAACAGCATCAGGGCTAGGAATCTGACTAGCGACTTGAGCCAATGCAGCTTTTCTCCGCCAATTGTCTTGAAGGGGACGATTGCCCCAAGTACGTACAAACTCTATTGCGCCTTGTTGGAGGGCCGTACTGTTGTCGAAATAAAAGGTAGATCCGGTGCTCTTATCTCCAAAGGCTAGTAAATTGTCGAAAATGGAAGTTGACCTGGGAGATTCGCTGCTATTTTTTAATTCGGCAAGACGCTGTTTTTCGGTTTCAATAAACTTCTGAGCGCGTAGCATTTGTTCCTCCTCGGGTAAGGAGGCCAATTGAATCAAACTATCGGTTTTTTCGATACGTTCAAAATGGAACACATAGGTGTCCAGACTAGCCTTTTTTTCCGTCAGCTGCTTGGCTACAGGATCCTCCTCTTTGATAAAGGTGAGCGCACTATCCAGGTAATATTTTGTGGCTCTGTAATCCTTAAATTGGTTGAATTTGATGTCTGCCAGTTTTTGGTAAATGTATCCCTTCACGCGTGGGATGGTTCCGGTTTCCTTAGCTGCCTGGTGAAGGAGTTCTAGGGTCAAGGGAATGTCGTTTTGTTTTTCTTCAAAAAGGGCTCGTTCAAAAAGGACTACATCTTTGAGGTCTTTGTTTTTCGGATCTTCGTAAAGCCCTTCGTAGTAGTTTCTGACTTTTTTGAGGTCCTTGCTCGCATTGAGTTCGGCCACTTGTTGGGCATACAAAGTGGCAAAAAAAGCGCGCTCGTAGGGTGGGTTTCCCTCCAATGATTTCTGAAAATAATCAAATGCCAATGCATCAATGCCTTCGCGCTGGTAGCGCTGGGCCAAAATGAAGTAAAGTCTAGAACGCTCTTTTTTGTCTGAGGTATAGTTTATTGCTCTATCTAGGGCCCCAATTACTCCATTTTGATCTCCACGAGATTCGTAGTAATAAGCGAGCGTTTTGTATAATTCAAAGGTGTTCTCGGTGCTGATTTCAGTTTCCTTGGACAGGTAATCGATCGTGAAATTCGCGTCCTCCAATGCCTGTTGATCAATGTAGAGCCGAAGTAGGC
>CAYNIK010000004.1:0-23807 GCA_964397145.1 uncultured Limnohabitans sp. | reverse complement strand
TTTCCAGGCGATGGAATTTTCATCGAGCGCTCCAGTAATGATTCCTACTTTTCCTGTTAGCAAATTTTGTGACATAGCGATTGGGTTGAATTCGATAGCTTCGGTAAAACTACATAAAATTTAAGAATAAGCCCTTCAATTCGTCAAGAGCTCTTTGGCACTGGCTTGAGCCGCTGCCGAAGGATTGGCTCCTGCAATCATTTTAGCTAGCTCGTGTACACGTTCTTCGGAGGTTAATTCCTTTACCTTAGAAATGGTTTTTTCTGCGCTGTGGTCTTTATACACAAAAAAATGGACCTCACCTTTGGCAGCTACCTGCGGAAGGTGGGTAATGCAAATGACCTGGTGATTTTTAGCAATTTCCTGCATCATGCGCACCATCTGCAAGGCAACTTCACCAGAAATACCAGTATCAATCTCATCAAAAATAAGGGTAGGCAAGGCCATTTTATCAGCCATCAAGTACTTAATAGCAAAGAGTAAACGAGAGAATTCACCCCCTGAAGCCACTTTTTTGAGTGGCTGTAAGGGCATTCCCTTATTAGCGGAAAACAACAGCTCTACTCGGTCTATCCCATGGCTATTGGGCTCGATATCCTGCCTTTCAAATTGGACGCGAGCATTCTCCATCCCTAGATCCTGCAATAAGCCTTCTAAAGCCTTTTCAAAGGAGGGAAAACTGGCCCTACGCTTTTGACTAAGTATCTCCCCTGCAGCGAGCATGGCTTTTTCGTTCTCGAGACATAGTTGATGAGCATCCGCCAATTGATCATCCACCTGCTGAACTTGAAAAACCTTATCGGCCAACTGGCTCTCCAGTGCCATTAACTCTTCAACGGACTGCAGTCCATGTTTTTTCTGCAATTGGTAGATCTTACTGAGACGCTCACGCGTATGCTCCAACTTCTCCGCATCCACTTCTACTCGACTGTCCTCGTCAGCCAAAGTCTCAGCCAAATCCTTTAATTCAATCCAAGCTTCTTGAAACCGGACACGGTAAGTAGCAAAAGCCTGAGCTAATCGTTCGAGCCCCTGCAAACTAGATTGGATTTGTCCCATTCCCTGCAGCACGCCGAACTGTTCCTCATGAAAAAGTGAAAGCACCTCGTTGATTTTCAATTTGATTTCCTCGGCATTCTCGAGAATTTCTTGGCTAGACTCTAGCTCCTCTTGTTCACCCGCTACAAGAGCCAAACTACTCAGTTCTTCCAATTGAAACTGATTGAAGTCGAATTCCTTTTTTAGTGCTTCTGCTTGACGCGTAAGTTCGGATAAAGCTTTTTTTGCTTTTTTAAATTCAAAATAGGCTTGTTGGAAATTCGTATGCTCAGCACCTGTTCGGGCATAAGCATCTACCAATCCCAATTGAAAATCCCCTTCCCCTAAAAGCAAGGTATCGTGTTGGGAATGCACATCCATCAACTTCTCTCCCAGGGTCTTTAGCGGTTCTAGGAGCACCGGGGTATCGTTGACGAAAGATCGAGATTTACCATTTGGACTGATTTCCCGTCGAATTATGCAAGTATCCTCATAATCCAATTCTAGCTCTTCAAAATACCCCTGAAGCCCATAGGATCGAATATCAAACACCCCTTCGACTACACATTTCTTGTCCTCATGTAGGAGCACCTTGGTGTCGGCACGATTGCCCAACAAAAGCCCAACCGCGCCTAACATGATCGACTTGCCCGCACCTGTTTCCCCAGTAATCATGCTCAATCCCGCACTGGGCTGCATAGCCAGCTGATCGATTAAGGCATAATTGGAGATTTTAAGTGAGGTAAGCATGGGTTAATAGGAGCTTTCCAACAAAACTAAATGATACCACTCAGCTTTTGAGCAGCTCGTTGTATTTTCTGGCGTTATTCGGATCGATTTCAAGTAGCAAAGGCACTGCTTTCTCCCGAATTTCAAAGGGAGCATTCTTCAGTACCTGGGCGATCTCATCACTTTTGGCATCTACAAAACTGATGGTGTAAATCCCATTAGGCTGCTGTTTGTTGGCATCAGCAACAAGTTGAATTGCTTTCAGAATGGAAGAATAAGCCTCGTCAGGAGATGTGGCAAGTTGATCCATCCCTTTTCTGTGATACAAATAAATCGCCTCACGGATCGATGCATAAACCGTGGAAATGTACATGTCGTTGATCAGCCAGTACCGGCTTCTACGATCGCTTGGGTTTTGAACCCAGCCAACACGACCCGACTGCTGCGCATTGTTGACAATATCGTTTGCCACTTCAAAATAAGGATTGCCCCCTTTGAGTTCAAAGGAATCGTAATCCATACCTAGGGCGATATGAGCATAGAAAGCAAGTAAGGAGCTGATATTATTTAAAAAGGAGAAGCGGTTAAATTCTAGGGGTTGCGACTCCTGGTACTCAAAGGTCCAATTTCGATCAATGAAGTTGAGCGTCACCGATTCGTAATTGGTTCCAAATACGGGCCGCACCACCTGTACCTGTACGGTAGCACTGTAAACCCCGATTTGAGGCACCTCATTAATGGTGATTAATAAATTTCCCTTGATTCGCTCCTCAGGTTTGTATTCATCCGAGGTCCAGGTTCGGCCATTTAGAAACTGCTCAAAGCTCGTTTTCATCTGGCTAAACACTTCCGTGTTTTGAAATCTAGAACGATCGCTATTAATAATAACGCGAAAATCAAGCTCTTGAGCCTGTCCACTTCCAAAAAATCCAATGAGTCCAATCAGGAAAAGTATCCCCTTTTTCATATACTAAACTTACAAAAAATCTTTAGCTCCACGCAGCCGCTTTGCTGACTTCCTCCACAATTACTGCTGCAATGTCAAATTTCGGCAAAAGGTCAGTTTGAACCTCTCCCCCATTTTTATGAAAAATTCGAACTCGATTGGTATCGTGCTTAAATCCTACCCCTTCCTCTGCAGCCGAGTTCAGGACAACCAGATCAAAGTTTTTACGGACCAGTTTGGCTTTGGCATGAGCTTCTTCCTGTTCGGTTTCCAAGGCAAAGCCCACATGAATTTGGCCCTCCTTCTTTACTTTTCCTAACTCATACGCAATGTCTACGTTAGGAATCAACCGAAGGGGAAGTTCCTCTCCTTGCTTCTTTATTTTTTGGTTAGCAGGGCTCTCGGGTCTAAAATCAGCCACTGCCGCGGCAAAAACCACCACATCCATTTGCCCATGCAAGGCTTTTGCAGCAGCATACATTTCTGACGCTGTGGTGACGCGTTGTACCTGAAACCCATGTCCTTCTAGCTTCAAGGAAACTGGACCGGCTACCAGATGGACGGAAGCTCCCATTGCTTGAAATGCTTGCGCTAAAGCAAAGCCCATTTTTCCACTGGAATGGTTACTCAAAAATCGTACGGGATCTAACGCTTCCTGTGTGGGTCCAAGGGTAATCAAAACTTTCTTTCCACTAAACTCCTTTTTGGAGTTAAAAAAAAGAAGTACTTGCTCCAGGATATGTTCTGGCTCCATCATACGGCCTTGGCCTGAGAGCCCGCTGGCCAATTCCCCAGTTTCGGCATCCAGTACCAGATTCCCAAAAGAGGCCACTTTCTCCAAGTTTGCGCGGACCGAGGGATGTTGGTACATATCCAAATCCATAGCTGGCGCAAGCATGACTGGACATCGGCAGGAAAGATAGGTAGCAGTGAGGAGATTGTCACAAGCGCCCTGCGCAAATTTGGAAAGGGTATTGGCACTTAAAGGAGCCACTAAAAATAAGTCAGCCCAAAGGCCTAATTCCACGTGATTATGCCATTGGCCCGAATTTTTTTCAAAAAAATTAGACAGAACCGGCCTTTTGGAAAGAGTAGCTAAGGTGAGCGGGGTAATAAAATCAAGAGCAGAGGTCGTAGCTACAAGCTGTACCTCTGCTCCAGATTTAATCAGTAGGCGGGTTAAAATCGCTGTTTTATAAGCAGCAATGCTGCCAGTAACACCAATTAAAATTCGCTTTCCTTCCAGGCTCATGGGAAATTACTCCGCTCCTTCTTGAGAAGGATATCTATGGTGGATTTTTCCTTCCATAAACTCTTCCATCGCCAAAGAGGTAGGCTTGGGCATTCTTTCGTAAAACTTGGAGATTTCGATTTGCTCCTTATTTTCAAACACTTCTTCCAAGTTGTCCACAGTGGAGGCAAACTCAGATAGTTTGTTATTCAATTCTTCCTTCAAGGTAGAAGAAATTTGCTTCGCACGCTGACCAACGATGTGAATAGACTCGTAGATGTTCCCTGTTTTCTCAGCGACTTTGTCTAGGTCTCTAGTGATGATTGATGGATTAACCGCCATATTGTTTGTATTTAAATGCGTGAATTAAATTAATTCGAGGTAGTCGTCACTGCCGCCTCATCTGCAGCTTTCTTGTCTGCAATATCTTTTTTCAATTTGGAATGCAACTGAATTTCTTCTTTGGTCTGTTCTTCAAATTTTTTCACCTCACCCAAATACCCGCTTGCAGGATACTTTCGGTAAAAATTCGACGCAAACTTCAAGGCATCATTCAGACGTTCTTCTTTTTTATCAAAGGCACTATTTTTGGCATATGCATAGCCTACTTCTACCAAACGGTAAGCCAATTCTTCGTTTCGCTTACTTTCAGGATAATCCTTGGCGAAATTTTGAAAATTAATAATGCAGGCTCTATAAAAGTCCCCAGGAAACAACCCTTCCTTCAAACGGTAGTACATTTCCGCCTCGCTGTAGGCCTTTTCTTCAAATCTTGATTCCAAATCCTTAAGCATCTCCATGGCTCGCTCATAGCTAGCAGATGCCGGAAATTTGCTTACAAATTGCTGAATAGCCGAAACCGCTTCCTTGCTACTTTGCTGGTCCAAATTGTAATCTGGAGCATCCAAGTATAGGGAATAGGCATGCATAAACAAAGCTTCTTCCGCTAGTGCACTACGGTTGTAGGTTTTAAAGAAAGTGTTGAAATACCCTGCAGACTCGATGTAACGCTTGGTTTTGAAATGGCAATTGGCATAGTTGTATTCTGCCATCTCTGCTTTTTCAGAACCTTTAATGACGGGAAGAACCTTTTCATACAAGATGATTGCCTTGTTGTATTCTCCTTCTTGGTAATATTTGTTCGCGCCATTGTACAGCTCCTCCCAGTTGGTACTCTTCTCCAACTTGGAAAAAGGACCACATGCCCCAAAGAGCACCAAGGAAAGCACAAACAAGATCGAATAGTTCCGCATGATTAATTAAAGGACCGCAAATATAAGGGATAAATGTAAGATTTCAAATGAAATGGCGGAGTGGAGATCGCTTACTTTTTAACTTGTAATTTCTTAGTGACCACGTTTTTATTGTCCACAAACAAGGTGTAGAAATACACTCCTGGCTGGAAGTCACTCACCTGAATCACAAGACTATTCCGTGTGGGATCCAGATCGTACTCCGCGATGGGATTGCCAATGAAACTAGTCACCCGAATTTTAGCTTTAGCTTTTGGATTGACTACGGTGTAATCCAATTGCGCAACTCGGTTACTGGGATTGGGATAAACATCGCCCAACTTAATGTCTTTGTGAGAAAAATCCGCGATTGGATCACTGGAAACTGTGTATTTAGCTTCCACTACAAAAAACTCTCGCAAGGATTCCGAGTTGACAAATACAAGATCAAAACTTCCCATAGTCTCAGCAATCCCCAACTCAAATTCCAAGTATAAATCGGTGTAGATTTCACCTGGAGCAAGCTTAAGGGCAACCTTGGCCAAGTCTTTTTTGGGATCAAAGCATTGATCTCCAATACAAATTCGCATTTTCTGAGAAGAACCGACGCTTCCCTTGATGTTTCGGAGAAGGTAAGTTTTTGCCTGAGAGGACTCGTTGTGAAGGAGTACTGTTTTTCGTTGAGAAGAACCTATTTTTCCCGAAAATTCAACCCCATCACTCAAAACGCGCACCTGCTGCGCATACGCCAGCATTGGCAATGCTAAAAAAAAGAGCAGGGTTAGTTTAAGCAATCGGGCGTTCATGTAAATTTCTATCCTATAGGCGTGGACGGGGTATACTAAATGGAAATAACTTTACGTTAAATGTATTTAAAAAGATGCAATTTTTCCCGAGAAACCGGGTTAATTGTTGTTAAGTTTTGAAAAATCGGACTTGTAGCGGAAACTAGCCTCCTAGCGCCTGTTTAACTGGCTTTTCTTGCAGCGCTTTTTGAAGCTGCCCTTGGGAAGGCATCTGCAACTGAACTTCTGGTTCATTGAAAAAATTCTTTAGCGTAGGATCAATCTCAATTACCTTTCTCCAGTCATCAATAGTGGAGCGAGCTGGCTTTTCCTCCACGCGCCAACGAAACCCCTCCAGTCGACTCAGCTTTTCATTGATATCTTGTACCGGAACAAATTTTCCGTCTGGCCGGATCCCAAAATTTGATTTCTTGATCAGCCCATCCACAAAGCTCAGCCCGATGGTAGCACTCAAGATACGGTTGATTCCTTGGGTCAGCGTATCCCCTTCCAAGGCATAGTAGAGCGACTCCCCATTTCCTTCGATAAACAAGTTACTCAACTCCCCATTGGTAAATTGGCCCGTCATCTTTCTTCCTTTCATCTGATTGAAATTCAAAAGCGTATCCGTCAAAATCGCAAATGCTTTGTTCTTCATAAACACCCGATCCAAGGTTTCATTTTTGATGAAAAACACCATGCTATCTGCAGAAATCTGACTCGAGCGATTCCATAAAATAGGATCCTTATAGAGATGTATGGAGGAATCCGCGAAGGCATACAGCAAGGAGTCCGCCTTCCCTGAAAGATCGGTCTTCACCAGATTCACTTGATGAAAAGCAAGCAAATACTTTAATGAATCGGCCTCCCCATCTTGGGAAATCAAGGTGTCAGCGGTAAGGAAAAGCGTATCTGACTCAAAATACCTCCGCACCAAAGCATTGCCATATACTTGGCTGTATTTTTTCTTTTCCCAATAGGTACCCACCTCTCCAAAAACCTCCAATTTCCGTTCCTTATTCAGGACACGAACATCCTTTTTGCCCTCGTAGTAAGCCTTGGGTTCGTCATAAAATAATTCATCTGCTTTCACCCGACTATCTTCCGTATCTACAAGTCCTTCAAAAAATTTGAATTGCTTCAATTGAGTATCGTAAAAACTCCCCTTTTGCGCATCCAAATGGTACCCCTCCTTGGACACGATATTGGTTAGCCCAGGTGTCTGAGCAGTTTTGGGGATAGTCAAGTAAATTAGGTCTTGCGTTTTGAGCGTGTAATCTGGATTGACCAGGACCACATCTTGTTGAAAACTAATTCGCTCGTAATTGATTTCGTAGGTTCCTAATTCGCTGGTTAAGACATTGACTGAATCCACCATCTTTCCTCCCTCAAAATAGGAGGCCACATTCGTTTCTCTGTTGTAGTCCAAGTATTCAGTGTAGAGCTTGGTTTTCTGATTCGTAAAAACCACATTTTTGCGAAGCTTAGCCACCTTCGTGGTACCATCGTACTCCGCATAAGCACTGGTCGTAGTGATGGGATCTTCTACATCTTGAATCTGAACCCGCCCAAAAAGTTGCGCTCGATTTTCCTCACGAAAAAAATAGGCCGAATCACAGGAAATAAGAGAATTTTGATGCTTCATCTTTACATTCCCCAGTAAGCGCTCAAACCCTTTGGCCCCCTGCAACAAATCCGCACTTCGAATCTCCAACAGGGAGGAGGACTGCCCAAAGCCGAAAAAGGGCATGCAGAGCAATAGCAGAAGGGACAGAATGAAAAAAGGCGATTTCATAACGGATGGAATGGAGGCAAATTTAGCAGAAAAAGCTATTTTTGATCAATGTACGACTCCTTTATCTCGCATATCCACCAGCACAAACTTTTTGAAGCCGGCAAAGGCTACTTGTTGGCCTGTAGTGGGGGATTGGATAGCATGGTCTTGGCCCACCTGCTTCATACCGCCGGCATTCAACTTGAATTAGCACACATCAACTTTGGATTGCGCGATTCTGAAAGTGATGGAGACGAAGATTTTGTAAAAAATTGGGGAAAGGAACGCAAAATTCCCGTCCATGTGCATCAGGCAAAAACCAAGGAATGGGCCTTAAACAAAGGCGTTTCGACACAAATGGCAGCGCGAGAAATCCGCTATCAATTTTTTGAAGAGATTCGAAACCAACAGAACCTGTCCGGGATTGTACTCGCCCACCAGGAAGACGATCAATTGGAAACCATTTTCCTCAACTTGACACGTGGCACAGGTATCGAAGGATTGTATGGCATGAGTGATCGGCTAGGCTGGCTGATTCGGCCACTACTTCCTTTTTCAAGGGTGCAACTAGCTAAGTATGCGGAAGAAGAACGGCTCGACTGGCGTGAAGACAGTTCCAATGCCTCCACAGACTACAAAAGAAATAAGCTACGCCATCAGGGATTGCCTGCACTATACCAACTAGAACCAGACACGAGGCAAAACCTACTGCAAAGTTTTGCCCGCTTGAAAGACACTGGAAAAGCATTTTCAAGTTTATTCGAACTATGGAAAGCCGCCCACGTTCGGGAAGAGCAAGGAATCAGTTTTCTTGCCTACCCATCCATTCTAGACCTAGCAGGAGCCTCCACCTTACTTTACTTTTGGCTGCGCCCCTATGGGTTTAACTCAGACCAAGCCCTTGCCATTGCAGCAAGTCTTAAGGAGATAAAATCAGGAACTGTATTTCGAAGCACCCAGTATGAAGTCTGCTTTGACCGAGAGGAGCTCTTACTCTATCCCCTTCCCATTGCTTTTTCTGAATTTGAGCTTCCCATGGGAACCTCTTCTTTTGATCTTCCAGATGGACACTACATGGTTTCTTACGGAACCAAGCTGGAATCAATCGACCGGAATCCAGCACATGCCTTGCTGGATTTAGATTGTCTAGAGTTTCCGTTACAGATACGTAGCTGGCAGGAGGGAGATCGATTTATTCCACTGGGAATGTCAGCAGAAAAGAAAATCTCTGACTTTTTGATTGACAATAAAATCCCACTTCCATTAAAAAAAGAAGTGAAAGTCCTAGTTTCAGGAAAAAGAATAGCCTGGGTAATCGGTATGCGGATTGCCGATTGGGCAAAAGTAGGTCCCGCTACCCAAAAATTCCTGCACATTCAAAAACGTTAAGTCATGAGAAATCCTTTTTCCAAAACCTACGAGCCAAATGAACTCAAGATGTTTGACTTCCTGCAAAGCATCAAGTTTTTTGAGCTTCTCAAGCAGCAGGAACTTGCCCGATTTCTGCCAACCATGCACGAACGAAAATACGTTCGCGATGAAGTCGTCTTCTTTAGCAAAGACCCGAGTCAGGCCCTGTATTTGATTCGTAAAGGACAGGTAGACTTGACTATTGACCTCAGCGAGAATTTTGAAACCATCATGCAACTTAAGCGCGGAGATGCCTTTGGAGAAAACTCCTTGTTGGAAAACTCAAAAAGAACGTACACAGCATTGGTTAGTTCCGATGAGGCAGAACTTCTCGTTATTCCACAATTTGCGCTTTTAGAAATCTTTGAAAGCAACCCAAAAATCAAGGCAAAAATGATGACCTCTTTGGCAGAATATTACAATACCAACAATCAACGCCTTTTTCGATCCTACCGCGAATCTTTTGGGTTCTTCAGCCTGCGGCAAATGTTTGAATAATGCCCGATAAAAAAATTTAAGGATGCGCGTGAAAAAAACAGCGCGTTTGCAACAAACTTAATCCAGAAGCGGTTTCTATTCCTAAGTATCGCTTATTAACTTAGGGCCAAATTTTAGGCCGTTCAAACCAAAAAACATAAAACCATGAGCAAAGTAACCGTTGTTGGTGCAGGAAACGTTGGAGCCACCTGTGCCGATGTGTTGGCGTATCGCGAAGTAGCTGAAGAGATTGTATTGGTAGACATCAAAGAGGGAATAGCAGAAGGCAAGGCTCTTGATATTTGGCAAAAAGCGCCAATCAACCAATACGATAGCCGTACTGTTGGCAGCACCAATGATTACAGTAAAACCGCAAATTCTGACGTTGTAGTCATCACCTCAGGACTTCCGAGAAAGCCTGGGATGACTCGAGATGACTTGATCGAGACCAATGCAGGAATCGTAAAGTCTGTAACCGAGAATGTGGTTAAATACTCTCCAAACGCCATCATCATCGTGGTTTCCAACCCACTGGACGTGATGACCTACCAAGCTCACCTAACTTCTGGACTACCAAGAACCAAGGTAATGGGTATGGCAGGCATTTTGGACACTGCACGTTACCGTGCTTTCCTTGCTGAAGAACTAAACGTTTCTGGAAAAGAAATTCAAGCTATTTTGATGGGTGGACATGGAGACACCATGGTGCCGCTTCCACGCTATACCACAGTTGCAGGTATCCCAGTTACTGAACTGGTAGAAAAAGATAAGTTAGACGCCATCATCGAGCGCACGAAGTTTGGCGGTGGAGAATTGGTGAAGCTCATGGGCACTTCTGCTTGGTATGCTCCTGGAGCCGCTGCAGCCCAAATGGTGGAAGCCATCCTTAAAAATCAAAGAAGAGTATTCCCAGTTTGCATCAAGCTAGATGGTGAATATGGTATTGACGACTGCTACTTAGGTGTACCTGTAATCCTTGGCAAAAACGGGATTGAAAAAGTCCTTGAACTGGACCTCAATGCTGAGGAAAAGCAATTGCTAGAAACCTCTAGAGGTCACGTGAAAGAAGTGATGCAGGTATTGGATCGTTTGAGCAACTAATCTGATTCTTGTTGGCCCTAAGACCTAAGATGCTTTTCCTTCGAGAATGTATCTTAGGTCTTTTTTTACTTCCATTACCTAAAGCTGCACTGCCCCTTGAAAATCTGGAAAAGTCTTTTGGTCATTTTAGTGCTATCCTTGCTGAGTTGGGGTGGTTATGAAGTGTATCAGCGATTTATCTTGTCCAGAAACATCAACAGCTTGGAGTTGATCTCAAGCGATGCCGTGTTTTTGTTTGAAACACAGCAAGCGGATTACACCTGGATAGAACTTAAAAAACAACCCATTTGGGCTGTATTGACTCGTTTTCCTGCATTTCAATCCCTAGAATCTCAATTAAATTCTCTAGATAGCCTGGTAGGCGAAGAAGGATTTGTCACAAAAACCCTCCGAAACAAGCAGGTAACCGTAAGTTACCATGCCGTTGGAACGGATAAATTCAGCTTGCTTTATACCCTCAATTTCGGTTCTAATTCTCCGCAAGATCTTTTAGAAAAGCTCAAATCCAAAGCGCCAAAAACTACCCGATTTCAAACACGAAATTACAGCGATCAGGTAATTTACGATGTATTGAATGCAAACAACAGCATCCAGTGGAGCATTACCTTACTCAATAATGTACTCTTAGTCTCCTCCTCTTCGTTTGTCATAGAAGAAGCAATTCGGTTTTACCTAAGCGAGGATGCAAACCCTATTTCATCAAAACTCGGTGAAGAATTACCCAACAAGGATGGTCTTGGAAGATTGGTGCTTTCCTCAAAAGGATTAGCCAAGTTTTTGGGTGGCGTCAATACAGACAAAAACTTGACAGCCCTACAAGAGTTACAAGCTGCTGACTACCTACTGACCCTAAACCTACAGTTTGAAGACCAGCAACTCCTCTTCAAAGGCCCTATCCAAGGACTTCCTGCTGTGGATTTTTTACCTTCCGTCCAGGCGCAATTGGCATCTTTTGAAAGTCTAATTTCGACACGAACCCATTCAGTGACCCAAATCAATTTGAAGGACAGTTACGAAACTCAAAAAATCCTTTCCCCTACTTTTGCTCCCATTTCTACAGTGAGCGGAGAGGTGCAAACCCGACTTATTGACTATGGATTTTTGGACTTACTTACTGGAGAACAGTACTTTTTAGAATTAGAACCATTGATTCCTACCCAACCAAATGTGGCCTTGTTGGTGAGGTCAACAAAACCAGAACAAGCCTGGCAACTTCTCAAAGATTACCGAGACACTACAGAATTTTATCCTACAGAGCAGTACCTAGATGCTGAAATTCTATTTTTTCCTGAAGAAGATTTTCCCGCACACCTTTTTAATGGGCGATTTAGGGGATTTGAGCAAACCTACATTAGCCGAGTAGGACAGTTGCTCCTAATGTGTAATTCAGCAGATGGCCTTAGAAGTTTACTTGATGATTACTCACAAGGAAATACGTGGGGGCAAAAGCCAATTGAAATAAACTCACGCTTATCCCCTACCGCAGGATATAGCAAGACCTTCTTTTTGAACAAAATCTGGCCTACTTGGATCCAATCTACCAACCCCAGCTGGAGCACTTTTCTTCAGAAATACGAAGTAGAACTCCAAGCATTTACTTCCTTAGGACTACGTATCCATCAAAGTTCAACAGGCCCAGAGGCGACACTCAGCCTAAATTACACCAGTGAGCTTAACCCTTTGGCAAACAATCAAAAATCCTTCGAGCTGGTTGCAGGAAAAGAAGTAATACTCCCACAAAACTTAATTTATGGTCCAAAGGCCATTAAAAACTTCAATGACGGCACCGAGGATTTAGTAATCCAAGATCAAAATCACATCTTGTATGTGATCAACTCTGCAGGTGAACAAGTGTATAGCCAACCACTAGGAGGACCAATCGTATCTGAAGCTCTCCAAATTGATTATTTTAAAAATGGCAAACTGCAATTATTAGTCGCTACCCCGGACAAAGTATATGCGATTGATCGACTTGGAGACCCTTTGCCTGGCTTTCCACTTACTTTGCCTGGGGAAAAAATAGCACAGCTTACCTTACTCGATTACGACACCAACAAAGAGTATCGTTATTTCTTTTCCACAGAAAGTGGAAACTTGTGGCTTCTAGACAAATCAGGGAAGCCTCTGGAAGGATGGAGCCCATTAAATCTGGGGGAAAAGACCCTAGGCCCACCGTTTCATGCCCGAGTACCAGGAAAAGGAGATTTTATGGTTGCGCTCGGAAAATCTGGAAAGCTACATTTATTCAACCGTAAAGGGGAGCCTCAAGCAGGATCACCTATTTCTCTTCCAGAAAACATTGCCAGCCCACTGGTTTTAAAAAAGACTACCCCTCCTTCACTTCAATCAGTAACTTTCAGTGGAGAGCTGTTAGAAATTTCATTTTCCGGGGAAATTTTACGAAAAACACAGGTTCAAAAATCCAATCGAGACGATAAATTTCGGGAGCTTCCTGACCAAAAAGGCAACTCATTTTTACTCGTCATGGAGCAATTCAATAAAATTCAGCTTTTAGATACTCAGCAGGCACTTTTAATGAGCTTACCTCTAAAAGCCGAACAAACCTGGCTTGGTTATTTTGATTTCGGGTCCTCACGAAAAATCATTGCGGTGACGGATAGAGGGCAAGGCCTAGGATACCTCTATGATTTAAAAGGAAATCTACTGATCAGCGCTCCATTTCAAAGTGAGGGCGAAATTCAAATCAGTCATCAACCCAATCAAGGGCAATACTTAATTCGAACACGCTTTGGGAAAACTTTATCTGAATACCTGATTCCAGACTAATTAGCCCATACAAGTAGAATTTCCTAGCCAACAATTTTGATCAAGGCAAACTAGTTTCCTACAGAAAAATAGGTGCGCACCATCCGGATCTCCCCAGCTACACGTACCTTTTCCCAAAACACAAACACCCCTTGTAGGTCTGAGACGCTTGTCTTGGCAACGTCTCCGGTTGGACCCCAATAGAGCACTGTTCGCCAATCAGGAATTCGCGATGCAGGAGCAGGTGTTTGGAATTGCCCTTTATCTAAGGATACTACAGGCCGAAGTCCTGTGTAGTCAAAAAAACGGGCAGCAGGTGCAAGTGGAAATAATCCAAAATTGTTACCAAAGCTAGAAAAGCTAAGTACACCTGGGTAAACTCGGTCATTGAGGTAAAATTCCCGATTGAGCACCTCCAAGCGCTGAAAAAATTTAGGATTGAAAGAAGCCAATAGATCCGTATCAAAAACAGGCATTGCATCCACCACTACCAATGGGTTGGCATCAAATGTCCCCTTCTCAGCTTCATTTACTAGTCGAAATGTCTTTTTCTTATCCTTGAGGCGAACCGAGACGCTGGGGACATATTCCCTCAGCACCGTTTCCACATCTTCAAACCGGGTATAATCATCCAGGTCATAGCTGTAGTCAGCTACAAAACCAGTCACCACTTCCAATGAATCTTGGGATAGCTCTTCCAAGTATGCTTGATGCACCACGGCTGCCTTCAGTAAGGATTGAAGATAGGGCAAATCTTCCTTCGCCAAAGACAATTCAGGGAATTTGAAATTGGGATGAAAAGTAGTTTTGATCAGTGGAGAAATTAACTCCAGCCCCGTCATTTCAGATCCATTCTCAAGTTGCAAAATCAATCGATCCCAATGACGCAAGCCCCCAGCATCAAACGTGAGCAATCCATCCTCATCGACATGATCTGTAAAAAGAGCACTCTTTTCTCCATGAAGTGAAAGAAAATAAGTTAAAGCCGTGTCACGTGAAGCCACCTTTGCCTGGATCAAATGTCCAAAAAGCTCAGGAAGCAGCGGTCGGTTTTCAAAGGAAGCATACACTTCTTTCGATTGCCATTGCTTCTGTTCCTCTGGCAAAAATGGGTTGGCAATGGAAATTGCAGATGCCAGTGGGGTGGAATTGGATAGAGAAGTGGAACCTAGGTCTACCAGGCTTCCTTTCCTAAAAGTTTTAGTCAAAGGAAGGTCTATCCTACTAGAGAAACTGGCTTCTTTGGGAGGAATTTTAGGATTGATCACAGTCACAAACTGTTGTGCAAGGCCTTGGTTCAAATCCAAATAGGGACTAATGCGCGTATATACGCGAACCAGGTAGTGATCAGAAGGAATCTGGTCTGAAATGGAAATAAAATTTATCGCCTTCCCTTCCTGCAACGGCACCTTGACATGCGCAATGGAGTTGGAATTTCGATCCAATAATTCTGCATACAGCACCTGTGAGGAGCTCGGCTGACTTCCCAGACTCACCTGAGCCTCAAACCAAATTTTCTCTCCAGAAAAGTAAAGCGTTTTTGGCGTATGGAAATCAACCTCCTCAACTAATCCGGCATTAGATTGCCCTAGGCTCGTTGAAACAAATCCTAAGACAAAACAAAGCAGGATTGTCATTTTCCTTGCTTTGGTTTGTCCAAAATTTGAAATCAAATCCATCAGTATTCTTTCCATAGCTTTAGTCTTTCCAGAAGGAGGGCTTGATTTTGGAAGCATATAGCGTACAATCAGTACACCTTTTTGAAGATGGATAATACCCCACTATGGTAGTTCCTACCATCAAGGGTCTTGCCGGCACCACTGCTCCACTCCCAAAGATGGT
This sequence comes from uncultured Limnohabitans sp., assembly GCA_964397145.1. Lineage (GTDB taxonomy): Bacteria > Bacteroidota > Bacteroidia > Cytophagales > Cyclobacteriaceae > Algoriphagus. Next base: position 8,476 of record CAYNIK010000004.1, on the reverse strand, counting down.
TTGGTAATCCGTTCTTAAAACTGGCTCTAATCCTATGACGCAGTCGTTGAATCTAGGGTCTAGGTAATCCCAAGGGAGCACCTCCAGGAAATTAATGTATACACGTTTCTGACGAACCACACCCAAACTCACCTGACCAATCACAGGGCTTTTGGCCGCATCCAAACTTTTGATATTTCCGCCAATCAGCGAAGGAAGAGGACTAAAAATAGAGCCAATATCCTCCGTGTTTTTCTTCAAAATTTCCCAAAATGCCACATCCTTGGAGGCAAGTCCCTTTTGGGATATCAGAATGCTGTAACGCTCCATGATTCGCTCGTCACCTTGGGGAATTTCGGTGATCGTTTTTTGAAAGACTACTTGGTCACGAAACCGAGAGCTGGTCTCCAATAGAATTCCTGGACTTGATTCCGTCTTGAAGCACAAGGAATTTTGCTCTTCTTCCTTGCGGTCCCGGACATCCTTCAATTCGGGTATATAAATGTAGGGTGTTCGTATTCTAGGCCGATAAATCCAAGTTTCTTCGAAGGTCCATAAAAAATCATCTGCATTCGCATTCCCTTGGGTAGTAGCATAAACCTCTACTCCTTCTTCATCTCGCTTAAATCCCGCATTAATAATTTCAGGAGTGACTATAGGTTGCATCAATTCAGAAACATAGCGCTCTCCAGAACTTAGCTCAATTTCAAGTACGTAGTTTTGTTTTTCATCGATGTTCCTTTCGAAGACATAGTTACCTAATTCTGTTTCAATCAATGGAAAAGCCTGCCCCGTAGTACTTTTGAGTAGTACTTTGGCGCGTGCCTCTGGATAAAAAGCAGACTCAGCACCTAGTGGGGCCGTTCGGCTGAGCTTTAACTCGCTCCTTAACCCTTCTGTATCCAGGTACCCTTCTACAACTAGAATCCTTAATTCCTCGGCCGGAACTTCAGGTTCATAGGGTGTCCGACAACTTAGAAGTGTTGCGAAAAATAGAAATAGAAGCACGCTGATCCTTCCCATCAAAATCTAAAGTTATAGGTGATAAAAGGAATAGGCTCTGCAAAAATTGCCAACTGATACCCTTTCAACTTGCCGCCCTCTGGCACAAAATAGACCGAATAGGCATTGTCTCTCCCTAGGATATTGTATACCCCAAAGGACCAAGAGGCATGTGCCAATTTGGCCACCTTATGATTTCCTTCCAAATTGACAGAAAGATCCATCCGGAAATAATCTGGAACCCTAAACGAATTTCGATCGGAGAAATAAACCCGCTCCGAACCCCCGTAATTGAATTTGGCGATAGGCAGCGTAACGGGTCTACCGGTGCTGTATTTGCCAGCTAAGGTGACATTGATACGTTTACTCAGTTCGTAATTTCCTACAAAATTGGCATTGTGAGGTTGATCAAAATTGCTTGGATACCATTCAGAGCGGTTGATTTGCTCCTTTTTCTCTGATGGATCTGTCTGCATCAACGAACGGCTGTAGGTATAAGCAAGCGACCCATTCAACTTTCCTTGTGTTTTCTTCAAGTAAAGTTCCATTCCATAAGCTTTTCCCTGCGTCACGAGTACTTCTTGCTCAATGCGATCATTCAAAACAATGCTAGCCCCAGAACGGTAATCCAATAGCTGCTGCATGGAACGATAATACAGCTCCGCGGAAAACTCTAGTGCTCCCTGATTCATGTTTTTAAAGTAGCCTAGGGCATATTGAATTCCCCGTTGGGGCTTCAAAAATGAATCACTCAATTTCCAAGTATCCGTAGGAGTAATCACCGACGAGTTACTCAAGAGGTGAATATTCTGCCGCATCGAATTGACACCCACTTTCAAGGAGGAGCGGTTGGACAAGGCATAACGGGCAGAAAATCGAAATTCTGGACCATGGTACGTTTGCACCAATTCCCCTGATTTAAACTGGGATTCTCCGGTGATATTCTCTTTCAAATAGGGTTCTCCTACTTGATATACAGGGAGAGTCTGAGGACCCAAGTAGGTATAAAAATTGTAGCGAAGACCACCGCTTAAGGCCCACTGCTCATTGATTTCAAATTCATCCCCCAAGAACAGCGACCAATCCATAGCAGTTTCAGGAGCCACCTGATCTTGAATTACACCACTCTCCGCGCCGAAAGGCACGATCTCACCGGGGTTGAGCTGATACCGGATGCCATGAACACCATAACTGAATACATGGCGATCCCCTTTTTCCTGACGGAATTGTGCTTTTAAAAACTGCTGACGGATATCAAAGCGATACTGGTAGGAATTAAGGGGATTATCTTCACCTTCCACCTCAAAATTGTACCCATCCTGCCCTACCGAAAAAGTAGCCTCGAGTGCATCGTTAAAGTAATGGGTCCAGGACAGCGCCACATTCTGGTTGGAATAGCTGTAGACAGTGTCTGGATCAAACTGAAATGAATCTTTACTGTAATACCCCGACAAGCGAATCTTATCTTTAGCACTCAATTCATGTTCCACCGTAGCATTAAAGTCGGAAAAAGCAGCTCGACTTGCCCCCAAATCAATTTTCTCTGAAAGAAAATCAAGAAGCCAATCCGAATAGGTAAGTCGTGAACCTAGAATAAAGGTTGTTTTTTCTCCAATCGGACCTTCCAAACTCAATCGACTCGTCATTGGACCAATGCCTCCGGAACCTCCGATTCTATCAGTTCGCCCTTTTTTTGGGGTCACCTGAAGCACAGAAGACAAACGACCACCAAGGCTTGCCGGGATTCCGGACTTGTATAATTCTACTCCTTGGACCATGTCAGAATTGATCGCTGAAAAAAATCCAAACAAGTGAGAGGGATTAAACAGCGTATTTTGATCCATCAAAATCAAGTTTTGATCAGCTGCTCCTCCTCTTACATTAAATCCAACGCTAGCTTCTCCTGCTGTATTTACCCCCGGCATCGTCAGTAGCCCTTTGACAATATCCACCTCTCCCATGACGGCAGGCAAACGTTTCATCTCCTGCACGGATAGGGACTGCACCCCCATCTCAGGCCTGGCCACTTGACTCAATGCTCCAGAGCTAACCACCACCTCATTCAAGGCAAAAATCCCCTCCCCTATACTAAGTTCCAACAAAGCATCTCCTTGAATATCCAAGAGTCGCTGTTCGGTGTAACCTCCAATATTTTGGATAAATAGCGTTTTATTCCCCTTTGGAAGTAGCAACTCAAAGTCACCGTTCTTTGAGGTAACGGCCTGCTGCATGGATTCCTTTTCAAATACAATCGCTCCTTCAATGGGCTGATTATTTTCCAAGCTACTGACCTTCCCCTTGATTATTGCTGTAGTACCCGGCCCTGGCACTCCGATGGTGTAGCGGCGATTTCGAACAAACTCATCCTGCATCGCAGCGCTGGAAAGCGCCGCTCCCGAAGGTGCTAAAAAGTAGTTGGGAAGAAAATCCACCGTTTGTTTGGAGCCTTTAAAGACAAAAACTTCCAGGTCTTTGGAAATGGAAAAACTAAAGTCAGATTTCAAAAAAAGGACACCCAATACATCTTCCAACTTATCCTCATTGGCTTGCAAATTGACGGTGACCGAAGCCATCTCCTCTTTCTTGAAAATAAATCGATACCGAGTATCCTTTTCGACAAGCTCTGCAAACCGCTCAAATGTAATTCCGGCAAATAAGCCCGTGATTCTCGGTTCCTGCTGCTGCTGCTGCGCAAATACAGCAGCACCACCTGAAAGGAACAGGAAAAAGCAAACACAGAATTTGGCAATCAAGATTCGCATTACTTCGATTTAGGGTAAGACACCAAAAATTGTAAATACGCTTCAGGAGTTCTTTTAAAGTGAAGCCCCTTTGCTTTTAATTCCCGCTTTAGCGATTTGGAATCAAGTCCCAAAGAAGCAAAAGCTTGGCCTGCATTTTTTATCGAACTAAATTTTCCATCCCTCCAAATAAAATAAGCGACCTTTTCCACAAACTCCGCATCGTACCGCGACAATTCACGAACCTCCTTGGTGGTCTTGTAGTGTTTAGCTAAGGCATAGGCATCACCTTGGCCGAGAACTTGATAGATGCCATTGCCGCGATGAAGAAACGAATCATTCCCAGGAAAAAAGCGAAACAATTGCCCACCACTTAAGGTAAAGCCATCAATTTTTTCAGGCTTGATTAGAATTTTTTGATTGAAAATGGGGTGAAAAGTCACCAACTGGTCTTGAAAGCTATCGTAAACCAAAGGAACTTGGGGATAGGTGATTCCATTAATCCGTAAGGAACCTTTTTCAAATTGCCGAGTTGCAAAATAAGGATCTCCCTTTATCAGCGAGGAAGGCTCTGCATATTGTCCTCCTGTAATCAATTCTTGGAAGTAGGGAAGCTCTTGTTGGTAGGATGAAAGAAATGGCAAATCATCCCCAGCAACCTGCGCGATCGCTTCTCGATTAAAAAATACTAAAACAAGAATAATGACGAAAAGAATACTACGCATTCTTGAAAATACGATTGAAAATTTGCATTAATTTTATTTATTCAAAATATATTTAAATGGATGACCCTGTATTTAAACGGGAAGAATTAGGCAATCAAAATCAGGTACTGGATATCCCTAGAGTACAAAACCAACTCGAATCAAATAGGGCTCACTGTAATACGCCTGCCGATTGGAATGCCGGAGATTGTAAAGAAAGGTAAAATTAGCCCCGCCTCTAGACCCAAAAGGAGCAAAATATCCTGCCCCTACAAAAAAAGCTTCTGTCCAGGTTCGTTGAAATTGATCTTGCCCATAGTTATACGCATTCCAATTGATGGATTCCACTTCAGAATAGGCAAAGATATTGGGGAGCAGGTTGTATCGAACAAAAGCACGTCCCCCATAAGAAGATCCTGCATTACCTTGAAAGCGATTATCCTCGTAATACTGGTAGGTAGCTCCTAGGCCAGTTGAAAACTTGGGACTCAGCATAATCCCCGCTAAAGGAGACAGATCTATTAACGTGACCGTCCCCAACTGAAGACCTATACTACCACCAAAGTAACTTCTGTCTTTGAAGGTGAATTTTGCTTCAGGATCAATCACTCGCTGGGAATGGGCAGCAGACTGCAATCCAAAAAATAGAAATAGAAAGACGGGAAGAAACTTATTTCTCAACCACCACATACAAGTCCTCTGTTGGCTTTTTCATGAGGTATTTTTCTCGAGCAAATTTTTCCAACAAATCCGGATTGCCAAAAAGGGCATTGCGTTCCTGCTGGATTTGGAGTTTTTTCTGCTTATAAAACTCTTTCTGATCCTCCAACTCCCACAGCTGTTTGGTGAGTCTCCACTGGGTAGAAAGGTTGTTTGAGTCAATAAAGATCATCCAAACCAAAAAAGAAAGGGTCGCCAAAACGTAAAAATTACTGCTGTATTTGATGACTTTTTTCATGGAGTTCGCTTTGGATGACTAAGTTACAAAAAATAGGTAAAAAAAAGACAGCCCCGGAATTCCGAGGCTGTCGAATCGAATTTATTGCAGAAGTTTTTATTTCAATCTGCCTTTAAATACTGCCGAATCTCCCAATTGCTCTTCGATACGAAGTAGTTGATTGTATTTAGCCATACGGTCAGAACGTGATGCAGAACCAGTTTTAATCTGTCCGCAATTTACCGCTACAGCCAAATCCGCAATGGTTGAGTCTTCTGTTTCTCCCGAACGGTGAGACATAACCGCCGTAAATCCAGCCTTATGCGCCATGCTGATTGCGTTTAAGGTCTCTGTCAAGGTGCCAATCTGATTTACTTTAACAAGAATGGAGTTGGCAGATTTCTCTTCGATTCCACGCTTCAAGAAGCTCACATTGGTTACAAACAAGTCATCGCCTACCAATTGGATCTTGGAACCAATTTTGGCGGTTAGCATCGCCCAACCAGCCCAATCTTCTTCTGCACAACCGTCTTCGATTGAGTCGATTGGGTATTTTTCGGTCAGTTCCGCCAAATAGGCTACCTGCTCTTCTCTGGAACGTACCTTTCCGTTTGGCCCTTCAAACTTGGAGTAGTCGTATTTTCCATCTTTGTAGAATTCAGAGGATGCGCAATCCAAGGCAATGGTCACATCGTCGCCAGGACGATATCCTGCCTTGCTGATCGCATCTAGGATACAAGCAAGTGCTTCTTCGGTTCCACCTGAGAAATTAGGTGCAAAACCACCCTCATCCCCTACTGCAGTACTCAAATGCTTGTCATGAAGGATTTTTTTCAAGTTGTGGAAGATCTCCGCTCCCCAACGAATCGCTTCGGAGAAGCTACTAGCACCAATTGGACGAACCATAAATTCCTGGAAGGCAATCGGAGCGTCAGAGTGCGAGCCACCGTTGATGATATTCAACATCGGGACAGGAAGTGTATTGGCATTCACTCCACCGATGTAGCGGTAAAGTGGCTGTCCTGATTCCATAGCCGCAGCCTTCGCTACTGCAAGGGATACACCCAAGATCGCATTCGCGCCCAACTTACTTTTGTTGGCAGTACCGTCCAAATCAATCATGATTTGGTCGATGGTATTTTGTTCAAAGACATCCATACCCACCAATTCAGGCGCGATGACATCGTTCACATTGGAAACGGCTTTCAAAACGCCCTTTCCTAGGTATTTGCTTTTATCTCCATCGCGGAGTTCTACCGCTTCATTTATTCCAGTGGAGGCACCGCTAGGTACCGCAGCTCTTCCAAAAGCCCCATTTTCAGTCACTACATCTACCTCTACGGTAGGATTTCCTCGTGAATCAAGGATTTGTCTTGCATGAATGGATTGAATCAACGTCATGTGTTTACAGGTTTGTTAGAATTAGTTTTTAGTAATCAAGGATATAAAGTCATCGAATAGGTATCGGGAATCATGCGGCCCTGGGGAAGATTCCGGATGGTATTGCACCGAAAAAGCAGGTTTATTTTTCAACTTAATCCCTGCCACGGTATTATCATTCAAGTGTACGTGTGTGATTTCTACTTCCGTATTTTTTTCAGCATCTTCTCGCACTACATTGAATCCATGATTTTGTGAGGTAATCTCACTTTTTCCGGTCATCAGGTTTTTGATCGGATGATTAAGCCCACGATGACCGTGGTGCATTTTGTAAGTAGAAATCCCTACCGCTTCAGCAAGAAGTTGGTGTCCCAAGCATATCCCGAAAACAGGCTTGTTGGTTTCAAGGATATCTTTTACTGTTGCTACTGCATAATCCATCACTGCTGGATCACCAGGACCATTGGAAAGGAAATAGCCTTGAGGCTTCCAGGTTTCCATTTCCGCTAGGGAAGTTTTGGCTGGATAAACTTTGCAATACACCCCACGAGAGGCTAGATTTCTTAAAATATTTGTTTTAATCCCGAAGTCAAGGCAGGCTACTTTAATTGGCGCTGCTGGATCTCCAAAAAAGAAAGGTTCTTGCGTGCAGACTTTAGAGGATAATTCCAGCCCATTCATATCAGGAACTTCAGCAAGCTTTTTTTTCAACCCCTCCAAATCCCCTTCAAACTCTGAACTGATAATGGCATTCATGGCTCCAGCATCACGAAGATGGCGGACCAGTTTACGCGTATCGACATCTGCTATACCTGTAATCCCTGCTGCTACTAGATAATCCTGTAAGGAACCTGAGGCATCCAGCCGAGAAAACACTTCAGAGAAACTATTCACTACAATACCCGCCACGCAAGGTGCGGCAGACTCCACTTCATCAGGATGTACGCCATAGTTCCCGATGTGAGAAGTGGTGGTCACGACGATTTGTCCGGTGTAGGAAGGGTCAGTATATATCTCCTGGTAACCAGTCATTCCTGTATTGAAGCAGATTTCACCGCCATTGGTACCAGGTGAACCGATAAGAGACCCGGAGAAGACCGTGCCGTCGGCGAGAAGGAGGGTAGCTTTTTGTTTACTCATTTCTAAGAAGGTTGTCCAAAGTTAATAAATCTTAGGGTTGGAGAGATGCCGCTTGGGAATAAAAAAAAGGATTGAACGACGTCCAATCCTTTTAATATTGAAATTGCTTTCAACTTATTTTTCTTCAGTTTCGCCTTCTTCAGAAGCTTCCGGCGCTGCAGTCTCTTCAGAAGATGCTTCTACCACTGGGGCAGTAGTTTCTTCAACTACTTCCGCTTCAGCAATTGGAGCTTCTTCTACCTCTTCTACTACAGGAGCAGAAGCCGCTGCTGCTTTAGCTGCCTTAGGCGCTGCAGGAGCTGCAGTGCTAGTTGACTCACCGGATGATCTTCTAGATCTTCTAGTAGTCTTCTTAGCAGGTGCTGCATCTTTCAACATCAATTCGTTGAAATCAACTAGTTCGATAATGCACATTTCAGCGTTATCACCCAAACGGAACCCAGTTTTGATAATTCGGGTATATCCTCCTGGACGAGTACCTACTTTCTCGATTACTTCACCAAAGAGAGCTTTGATTGCCTCTTTGCTTTTTAGATAAGAGAAAGCAATTCTTCTATTGTGCGTGGTATCTTCTTTTGCTCTGGTTACCAGAG
>CAYNIK010000003.1:0-25361 GCA_964397145.1 uncultured Limnohabitans sp. | reverse complement strand
GTGTACAAAAGTGATTGGGATAAGTTTGGCTTGTGGGACTTGGTGATGAAAAATGACGAGCCACTATTCCGTGCTTATTCCATGGCCAACCACCCTGCTGAAGGTAATATCGTGATGTTGACCATCCGTATCGCAACTCCACCATGGGATCGTGCCAACAACCGTTGGATGGATGTCAATCCTGGTGTTTGTTCTTCTTATGTGTTTGGCAGAAAGCCAGGCGATAAGGTGACTATCTCCGGACCTTATGGAGAATTCCACATCAATCCTACTCAGAGAGAAATGATCTACATCGGTGGCGGTGCAGGGATGGCTCCATTGAGAGCACAGATCTTCCACCTATTCCATACTGAGAAGACTCAGCGTAAAGTTTCGTACTGGTACGGAGGTCGTTCCAAGAAGGAATTGTTCTATGTACCTCATTTCAGAGCTATTGAAAAGGACTTCCCGAACTTCAATTTCCACATCGGACTTTCAGAACCACTTCCAGAAGATAATTGGAAGATCAAGACTTCCTTGGAAGATCGTGAAGCAGATGGGTACGTTGGATTCATTCACCAAGTATTGTTTGAAAACTACTTGAAAAACCATCCAGAGCCAGATGAGGTAGAATACTACCTATGCGGACCTCCATTGATGAATGCGGCGGTTCTCAAGTTGCTTGACGACTTGGGTATACCAAAAGAAAATATTCGATTTGACGATTTCGGTGGTTAAATCAAAACTAAAAATCCTGCACTCGCAGGATTTTTTTTTAGGTATCATTTTTGATTAGTTTTAACTACTTAAAGACTTTCCATGACCATTTCCTCTTTTTTTGAGCCTGTGGAATCTGCCATTGCAGAAAAAGGCTATCCCGAGAATTCAATTTTTAACCAACTTTCTATTCACCACCACGCCTTTCCAGACCTTAAGGGTATTCAACTTGCGCTTGTAGGCTTGAAAGAAAGCCGAGGGGCGAAACGTTCCGAAAGCATTGCTCGGGCAAGTTCTGAAATTCGGGAGAAGCTGTACCAACTCAAAAGAGGTGCAATTCCCTATCAAGTTGCAGATTTAGGAGATTTAATTTCTGGTGAAAGCTTGAACGATACCTACCAAAATATTCGACAAGTAGGAGATTACCTGATGCGGCAACAGATCTTGCCTATTTTTTTTGGAGGCTCCCATGACCTGGATTATGGACAATACTTGTCTTATCAGAAATTAAAAAAGCTGGTCACCTTACTCACAGTAGATGCCAAAATCGACATGGAAGAGTCAGGTCCAGAGAGTGATCGGCATACCCAAGAGATTGTCCTTCATCAACCCAACTTCTTGTTTTCTTCCACTCACCTAGGATACCAAAGCTTCTTGGTAGATCCCACTTTGGTTACAGCCCTGGAGAAGCTCTACTTTGAGCATGTTCGTCTTGGTCAAGTAAGAGACAACTTTAAGGAAATTGAGCCCCTGATTCGCGATTCGGATTTGGTAAGCTTTGACTTGAGCGCAATACAGTCTTCTGTAGCGCCTGGGGCGGTGGATGCTCAACCCTTTGGATTGTCTGGTGAGGAAGCAAGTCAGATTTGTTGGTTTGCTGGCTCAAATGAAAAATTGAGTTCTTTTGGCGTCTATGGGTACGACCCCTATTACGATGATACGCACAACAAGACTGCTCAAGTAGCAGCAGTTATGATCTGGTACTTTATCGAAGGATTTTACAGTAGAAAAGATACGCTTTCCTTCAAGAGTGCAGCCTACATGAAGTACACGGTTTCCATGGATTCCAAGCCCAACACCTTGGTTTTTTACAAAAGCAAGCGCAGTGGCAAATGGTGGATGGAGATTCCTTACAATGATGCAAGTCGATTTGAGCGAGTAAGCATCGTTCCTTGTAGCTATGCCGATTACGAACAAGCTCAGCAAGGAGAGATTCCAGAACGTTGGGTGACTGCCCAAATCAAGCTGTATTGATGAACCGCTATACCCGTCAGCAGCTTGCTCTGCGGAATGGTCAAGATAAGCCTGAAATATGGGTGGCTTTTCAAGGAGTCATTTACGACGTGACCGCTTCTAGGCTATGGAAAAATGGAACCCATTACGAACATTGGGCGGGTCAGGATTTGACCGCAGAACTTGGGGATGCTCCCCATACTGAAAAAGTTTTTGAAAAATTTGAGGCCGTAGGCCAACTTCATCCAGATGATATTAATAGCAGATAGTGGTTCGAGTAAAACGGATTGGCGCGTACTCCACAAAGACGGTCAAATCAGTCAATTCCGAGGAATAGGATTCAATCCCTACTACTTGAGTGTGGCAGAGATGACACAGCAGCTAAAGCAAGACTTTTTATTGAATCTCTCCAATCAGATTGAAGAAATTTATTACTACGGCGCAGGATGTGCTGCTCCGGAAAAGAAGGTGGAAGTCCAGCAAGCCCTGCGCGCTATTTTCCCAGCTGCACAGATTCAAATAGACCATGATCTCTTGGCTGCTGCTAAAGCGACCTGTGGGCATCAAGCCGGTATCGCCTGCATTTTAGGTACAGGATCGAATAGCTGTGATTACGATGGCAAAACTATCGTCGCTTCCCGGCCTGCAGCCGGTTACATTCTTGGTGATGAAGGGGGGGGGAGTGATGTGGGGAGGAAGTTTCTACAAGATTTTATTCATGAGGAAATGCCTGCAGCCATTCGCCAAGAGGCCATTGACCGCTTTCAACTTTCACAGTATGGGATCCAGGAGCAAGTGTACCGCAAGCCTTTTCCCAACCGATACATGGCAAGCTTTTGCCGCTTCATTACCGAACATAAATCGAACCCGTACTGTTACGGACTGTTTTACGATGCTTTTCAAAACTTCTTTACGAAGCATGTCTGCAAATACCCCGATTTTCAAACCAAGCCAGTTCACTTTGTAGGTTCCATCGCGTATTACAATGCAGACATCCTACGGAAAGCGGCCATAGATCGAGGTATACAGGTAGGCTTGATTTTGGAAAGCCCGATTGCGGGACTTACTCTTTACCACCAAGAACTGGTATGAAAAAAATAACTGAAAGTACCTCCATCTACGAAAACTTGGAGCAAATGACTGCCCTAGAGTTGGTGGAGAATATCAATGCAGAAGACCACAAAGTAGCCGCCGCAGTCCAACAAAAGTTGGTGCAAATTGCTGCCTTGGTAGAAGAAATTGTACCTCGGATGCGTGAAGGAGGTCGTCTTTTCTACATTGGAGCGGGTACGAGTGGACGATTAGGAATCTTGGATGCCTCCGAGTGCCCACCTACCTATGGTGTACCGCACGATTGGGTCATTGGACTCATTGCTGGAGGTGATTCAGCCATTCGAAAAGCGGTAGAGCATGCCGAAGACGATGTGGAGCAGGCATGGAAGGACATACAAGCTTATGGGTTTTCAACATTGGATACAGTCATTGGTATTGCTGCTTCAGGTAGTACTCCCTATGTGTTGGGGGGTGTGAAGAAAGCGAAAGAAATGGGATTATTGACAGGAGGGATTTCCTGTAATCCGGATTCTCCACTTGGCCAGGCAGTAGCTCATCCCATAGAGGTAGTGGTGGGTCCTGAGTTTGTGACGGGTAGTACACGGATGAAATCTGGCACCGCGCAAAAGCTGGTGTTGAATATGATCTCCACTGCGGTGATGGTCAAATTGGGACGTGTAAAGGGAAATAAGATGGTAGACATGCAGTTGTCCAATGCCAAGCTGGTCGATCGTGGGACTAAGATGATCATGGAGGCCACAGGGGTGTCTTATGAGATTGCGAATGAATTACTTCTTACACAGGGGTCTGTTCGGAACGCAACAGAATATTATTACAAAAACAAAGGCGTAGACTAAAGAATATTTTGAATTTAGGGATCGTATTGGTTCTATTCCATGTATCTTTGCGGACGATTTAAGCCTTTGAATTTCAGAAGGTAAATTAATTTTAACCACTACAGCAGTGATGCTGCAACAGCATGAAAAAAAATAATTCGAGAAAACCATTTTTTGGTTCGGACAAAAAAGAGGGAGATACTTCGGGCAACAAAAAACCTGCTAGGGGATCTTCCTATTCCAAAAGAGACAATTCTTCAGATACGGGTAAAGGCAAGTTCTTTGGTAAAAAAGAAAACGGATCTGAAAAGAAACCCTACGAAAAGAGAAATTCGGAAGGAGCACCGGTAAAAGGAGCTGCGAAAGGTAGATTTTTTAAAGATCAGCCAGCAGGAGGAGAAGGAAGGCCTTCCTTTGGAGAAAAGTCTTCCGATTGGAGGGAGAAAAGAACTTTTGGGGATTCCCCCAATCGCTTTAAAAAAGAGGAACGAGGTGAAGGAAGAAAGTTTGGTGGTAAATTTAATGAGTCCAGTCCTCGTCCAGCCCGTGGTGAAAAACCTGGATTCAAAAAAGATGAACGTTCGAAACTGGCTTCTTTCTCAAAAGATAAAGGTGGAAGAAAAGATTTTACGGAAGATAAAGCTTCCCTTGCTCCAGGTGAAAAGCGCGTTTACAAAGGAAGAGGAAAGGACCAAAAGCCTATCTATGGAGTAGAAGCTAAGGCATTCAATGGGGATGCACCAACCGAAAAAAGAGGATTTGGAAAGAATAGAAGCAAGTTTGTCGAACTAAGTGCAGATCGACCTGACTATAATTTTGATAGCCTCCCTCAGAAAAAGAATAAAAAGGAAGGGGAAGAGCTCATCCGTCTTAACAAATACGTGGCCAACTCAGGTATTTGTAGCCGTAGAGAGGCCGACGAATTGATCCAGAAGGGATTGGTAGTGGTCAATGGCGTGGTAGTGCAGGAGATGGGCTATAAAGTGAAAAAATCAGATCATGTGGTCTTCCAAGGAAAGAAAATCAATCCTGAAAAGCCAGTGTATGTTTTGTTAAATAAGCCGAAGGATTTTATCACGACTACCGAAGATCCTATGGAACGGAAGACCGTGATGAAGTTGGTTGAAAATGCTTGTGAGGAGCGGATTTTTCCGGTAGGTCGCTTGGATCGAAACACCACAGGTTTGCTGGTGTTTACCAATGATGGCGAACTAGCGGCCAAGCTGTCCCATCCTTCCAATGAGATCAAAAAAATCTATCAGGTAACCTTGGATAAGCCTTTGACCGCTAAGGATGAGGAAGAAATCATCGAGGGACTTACCTTAGAAGATGGGGATGCTAAAGTGGACGACTTGCAAGTTCTTTCCAAGGATAGAACCATTTTAGGTTTGGAAATTCACATTGGTAGAAACCGAATTGTACGTCGAATTTTTGCGCACTTGGGCTACGAGGTAGTGGCCTTGGATCGAGTAATGTATGCCGGCTTGGACAAAAAGGATTTGAAGCGGGGACACTACCGCTTCCTTACTGAACAAGAGGTGATCCGTTTGAAATACTACATTTAAAAAAAGGGGCTCAAGCCCCTTTTTTTATACAAATGGATTGAGCTGCTTCAACAGTTCTGCGCTGGTGAGCAGGCCTCCTTTTCGCCACAGGATTTTTCCTCTTTTAAAGAGCATGAGGTGTGGGATGGAGCGAATGGCAAACTGCTGGGCGAGCTGCGGATGCTTGTCCACATTCACTTTGAACAGGGTAACTTTTCCTTCGAGATCATTTACCACTTTTTCCAGTATAGGAGATAAGGTTTGGCAAGGACCACACCAATCCGCGTAAAAGTCAACAAGTAGGAGTTCTTGACTTTTGAGTAAGACTTCTTTGGGAGATTTTTTTGCCATAAAAAAACCGGCTGCTGGAGCCGGTTCGAATTTATTTTTGAGCAGGTTTCGCGGGAATCTGAATTCCTAACTTGGCCAATACCAATTCAGTAAATTTATCTTCTTCCTTAGTGTACAACAAGATGGGAGATTGTCCAGCAGTCTCTGCGAAAATGTGGGTGTAGTTGTTTTCTGCAGCCACAGCATTGATTGCATTGATTACTTTCGTTTGAACAGGCTCTAGAAGCTCCTGCAACTTTCTTTGGTAGGAAGTCTGAGCATCCTGCTCATACTTCTGAAGGTCGTCACGAAGTTTGGTTAATTCTTGCTCTTTTGCTGCTCTAGCAGTTTCAGTCATGGAAGGAGCAGCTTGCTGATAGGCTTCTACTTGCTTTTGGAAGTCTGCAGCTTTGGTTTGGATGTTGGTTTGAAGTTGGGTCTGGTAATCTTGAACATCAGCTCCAATTTGCTCCATTTCTGGCATCAAATCCATAATCAATTCTACGCTCGTGTACCCGATTTTGATAGTGCTTTGAGCTTGGGCGGTGAATCCTACCAATAGCAAGGCTAGAGAAGCTAGGATAACGTTTACTTTCATCATTTGGTGTGTATTTAATTGTTGTCTTCAATTCCTAATTCTTCCAGGACAAACTCCGAGTAGTCGTGTCTTGGATCTGTGTAAATAATCGCAGAGGGACCCGCTGCTTTATCAAATAGAACCGCGAGGTTGTTTCTGCGTGATACCTTTTCAATGGCATCGTAAATTTTGGATTGTAAGGGCTGCAGAAGTTCTGCCTGCTTTTGGTAGTATATTCCATCTATCCCAAACACCCGACTCGTAAACTCTTGCGAAGCCTTCTGCTTTGCCTTAATTACTTCTACTCTTTTTTGGTACATCTCTTCAGTAAGCAGGACTTCCTCAGCCTTGAGCTGTGCGGATAGTTCCTTGATCTCCTGATCCAAATTTTGTGCCTCTTTTTTCCATTCTTCACTGAGCTTTTTCAACTCATCCTGCACCAGCTTGTAGTCTGGGTGCTTGTTTAGAATGTATTCAGAATCGATGTATCCAAACTTTTGGGCTGCCAAAGGTCCAGAATACAGGATTATGAAAAGTAAAAGTACAATTTTGAATGATTTATTCATGCGTTCTTCCTGTTTTTGGATTCGTTCAAGCGAACAAAATTTAGGCTTTTCCTAACATAAATTAACAAACGCTGTGAATTCCAAAAGATTATCTGAACTGTTGGCCAATAGTAAAGTGGAATTGAGGGCCACTTCGCTGCAAGCTACCAGGCATTGGATCAAATCCATAGCCCCAATCCACACCTAGTAGACCGAAGGCTGGCATGAAAATTCGTGCACCTACACCCGCTGATTTTTTGAGGTCGTAGGGATTGAAATCCTTGTAATCTCCCCAGTTGTTACCCGCTTCTGCAAAAGTGAGCAAGAAGATGGTAGCTGATGGATTAGGAGATACCAAGAATCGAAGTTCCATTACATACTTATTGTACACTACCCCTCCATACGGATCTGGATCAGCTGTACCTCGGGTATTTCGTCCTGGGGTAATGGTTTGGTTTTCATAACCTCTCAAACCTACAATTTCTTGACCCAAGGCAAAGTTGTTAAAGTTCATGCCATCACCTCCCATTACAAAGCGCTCCAAGGGGATAATTCCGAGCTTGTTGCCATAAGATCCTAGGAAGCCCATGTGTGCCCGTGCACTGGCTACAAACTTGTTAGACCCAAAAAGTGGGGTGTAGAAGGAAGCATCAAACATCCATTTGTGGTACTCCAACCACTTGTATTTTTCCTGGTCTCCAGATTCTTCGTTCAAGGACTTATTCAAGGAGGCATAAGGAGGCGTCAAATTCATCGACAAGATGATGTTGGAGCCCTGACGTGGATAGATGGTGTTGTCTACGTTATTTCGAGCCACTGTCGTGTTTAAAATAACACTCTTGGAATTACCGGTTGGGTAGCTTAGACCAAAAGAGGTACCAAACTGATTGAACTCATAATTCTGGAATTGGAGGGAGTTACTGATACTGAAGTAATCATCCGGCCAGGTGATTCGCTTGGAAAGCCCCAAGGTTACCCCCGTAATTTTAAAGAAACCGAGATCTCCTCCATTTCCTTGGTTGAAGTAATCGACCTGACGCTGTACGGAATGGTTGAAGGCAAAGCTCAAAGAATTAGGCTTTTTACCGCCAAACCAAGGTTCACTCAACGAGAGGGAATAGTTTTGGAAGGCTTGCCCGTTTGCTTGAACGCGAAGGGAAAGTTTTTGTCCATCGCCTACCGGGAGCGGGTCCCACTTGCTAAAATCACCGATGTTTTTGATGGAGAAGTTATTGAAAACTAAACCTACTGTACCTACAAACCCAAAGAAACCTCCCCAGCCTCCAGACAATTCAATCTGATCATTCGGACGCTCTTCCAATTCAAAGGTGATGTCAACGGTGGCACTTTCAAAGTTTGGACGCAGATCTGGGTTGATTTTTTCTGGGTCAAAATAACCCAAGGTAGAAAGCTCTCGGATGGTACGGACGAGCAAGCTTCGGTTAAATTTCTGACCCGGAAGAATTCTAATTTCTCGCATTACTACGTGATCGGAGGTCCGGTCATTGCCCTTGATGCCGACACTATTCACTGTCACTTGGGGACCTTCAAAGATTCGCATTTCCAAGTCGATGGAATCACCTGATACGTTAATTTCTACTGGGTCAATGTTGAAAAACAAGTATCCGTTATCCTGATACAAGGAGCTCACATCGTCTCCTTTTTGTGGATCATAGTTGAGGCGCTTGTCTAGCTTTTCTTTGTCGTATACGTCTCCTTTTTCAATCCCCAATTTTGCGAGTAGCACTGCGTCTTCGTGGATGTAGTTACCTGTAAACGTAATGTTGCGGTAGTAGTACTTGCGTCCTTCTTCCAAGGAAATATCAATGTTGATCTTGTCCTCGCTGAATTTGTAGATGGAGTCTTCCAAGATTTTGGCATCTCTAAAACCCTTGCTGTTGTAATAAGCGATAGCCTTTTCCTTATCTGCTCGGTACTCTTTAGGATTGTATTTTGATCCGTTGAAGAAGTTCAATTTGAAATTCTTGCTGATGTATTCGGTTACTTGTTCCGAAGTGGCCACCTTGCTGTTAAGGAGTGATTGCGTAAAGCTTTTGCCATCAGCATCGACTAAGCGACTGTACACATCCTTGAAAATAGCTACCCGTGCATGCTCTTTGGTTTTCTTCAACTTTCCTTTGAGCGCACGATCACTAATCTCATCATTCCCATAAAAAGCGATCTCGTTGATTTTCACTTTTGATTTAGGATCAATGTCAAAACGTAATTTGACGCTATTCGGAAGGGTTGTGTCTCTATCCTGAATGATTTTGACTTCGGTATTGAGAAATCCTTTGTCTAGGTAATACTTTTCAATATTTCGTTTGGCAGTATTGAGTACGTCGTCGCGCACTACACGTCCACGGATATTGACTTTATCACGTAGTTCTCCTTCTTGTGTTTTGTTGATGCCTTCAAATTCTACTCGAGAAAAACGAGGTCTTTCGGTCAGATCGAGCAACAAGTAAATGTCCTCTCCCTCGATTTTAGTCACCAAAATTTTGACATCACCGATAATTCCTTGTCCCCATAATTTTTTGAGAGCGCCAGAAATGGCATCTCCAGGCACTTCAATGCGGTCGTCTACTTTCAATCCTGAAAGTGAGATGATGGCGTTTTCATCGAGAGTAGATAGTCCGACGGCCTTTATCTCTGCTATTCTAAACTTCTGGGGTTTGGCATAGTTCAATTCCAATATGTTGACTGGTCTTGAGGAGGCATAGCGGCTCTGGCCCAAACGAATTTGTGCCACGGCACTTGCCGACCAAATCAAACAAAATAGAATCAGTAAACTTCTTTTCATTACTAGTTAAGGTTTAACTTGTTCGCCGGTTTTTCCAAACCTTCTTTCTCTCTTTTGGTAATCTTCAATCGCGGCAAACAGGTGTTCTTTTCTAAAATCAGGCCACAATACGTCCGAAAAATACAGTTCGGTATAGGCCAATTGCCAGAGGAGAAAATTACTTATTCGGTATTCTCCACTGGTTCGAATCATCAATTCAGGATCAGGGATGCCTGCTGTATCCAAGTGATCAGCGAGCGTTTGTTGGGTAATTTCTCCTGGGCTTAGTGTTCCTTCGGAGACTTTTTGAGCAATGCGTTGTGCGGCTTTAGTGAGTTCCCATTGGCCACTGTAACTTAAAGCTAGATTTACGGTTAATCCCGTGTTGGCAGAAGTCTGTTGCATGACCTCCAATAGCTTGTCGTAGGTGGATTTTGGAAGGCTTTCCAAATCGCCGATGGCGTGAAGTCGAACCTGGTTTTTCATCATCAGGCCAGTCTCAGCAACAATGGTTTGTACCAGCAAGTCCATCAAAGCTTCTACCTCTTCTTTGGGGCGAGACCAATTTTCGGTTGAAAAAGAAAATAGGGTAAGGTACTTTACGCCTAACTCGCCAGATCCTTCAATAGCTTCTCGAACGGCTTGAATGGCATTCCGATGGCCAAATATCCGCATGGCGCCTTTTTGTTTAGCCCATCTTCCGTTGCCATCCATGATGATGGCAATGTGCTTCGGTATGTTGTTTCGGTCTATAGTTTCCTTCATTTCAGCGGCTGGGATACCTACTTTTTTGGAGGTACAAAAATGGGATTTCTTTTTCAATAAATCCCCTTAGACTCCAATTAATTAATAGGTGTAGCAACGAGCCTTAGTAATCGTATAGCTCAGCGTCAGGCCCAGAAAATAGTACCAGTCTTTGGTATAGGGGTTCCCGTAATTCAGGCCTTTTGCTAGGGCAGTTGCCTTCGGGTCAATTGGGGTATCGTACCTGGCCACAGCGGGAAGGGTACTATCCAATTTGTCCAAGAAGTCCGAAGTAGTAGGTCGAAAACCAAGCTCCATGCCTAGTGTCAATTGATTCGACAGGAGGTATTTTACTCCTCCTCCAAATGGAATGACCAAGGTGCTCAGCCGGTACTCCTCAACAGGTAGACTGGAATTGATTCGACCTTCTCCTTGAACAAAACTGTAACCAAGGCCAAAAAAGGCGTAGGGTGAAAATTTAAATTCACTCTTATGGTTGACATAATCCAGGAAGTTGAACTCCATCAAAGCAGAAAACTCAGTGATTCGACCGCTTACATGGGCGTTTCTTAGGCTTGCCATAGCATCAATCGGTTGGATGCTATCCGCGGCCATGAGCTCAGCTACGCTTACCCCTACTTTTAAGCTCCAAACATTGTCAAAATTTCTCTTGCCAAATAACGTTCCTTGAAGGCCAGCTTGGCCGGGGTCAATTTTTCGAATGATGTCTCCTGAATAAACGGAAGTTCCTAAACCTCCTCCTACCTCGTAACTCTGTCCATAAGCGGAATTCGTTGAGGCGAGTGTTAGGAAACCTAGCGCTACTAAGAGACTGAAAATCTTAAAATTGACCTTTTTCAAGACGATGCAAGTTATGAACTACCTAACGTATAAAAAACGAGGCCTGGTATGAAACGGGTTAATTATTGTTAAGCTCCAAGGATCAGTTTCTCATGTCCAAACCCCAATTTAACTTTTGGCGCAAGGTGTCGAAGAAATGATAGGACGGCAATTTCACCAATTTTGCGGAGAAAGACTCCTTTTTCACGCTTAATTTCACTTCTGATGCGATGGAGGTAGATCTAGAGTCCAATGAAATCATGAACTTATCCGTACGGCCTTCAATCTCAAAACTGATTTCCGACTCATCCGAAACGATAATCGGACGAACATTCAAGTTGTGTGGGCTTACTGGCGTGATGACAAAATTTTTGGCTCCTGGCGTGATCAAAGGACCTCCACAGCTTAAGGAATACCCTGTTGATCCGGTTGGGGTAGCTACAATCAGGCCATCTGCCCAGTAGGAATTGAGGTATTTGCCGTCGATGTAGGTATGGACCGTAATCATCGAAGAGGTATCCTTTTTGTGGATAGTGAATTCATTCAGCGCGAAATTTGCCCCATGAAACAATTTTTTACTGCTAGAAAGGGACAACAGCGATCTGGATTCAATTTGGTAGTTGCCCTTGGCCAATTGGTCAATTGCAGCTTCGATTTTATCTGTAGCAACAGTGGCAAGAAAACCCAGTCTGCCGGTATTGAGTCCAAGGATGGGGATCTCTTTATTTCCTACGACACAGACAGAATCTAGCAAGGTGCCATCGCCACCTAGGGATAGAAAAAAATCTAGCCCATCAAAGTCATCTGGATGATTGAGCAAACTGTAAGTGGGTGCTGTTGGGCTTAGGGCCCGAAGTTGCTGATCTAAACTAGGCGTTAGGCAAACTGATATACCAAGGGATTGGAGTTTTTCGAACAGCCCCCAAAGAATAGGTAAAAATTCGGCTTTTAAGGATAAGCCATGGATTGCTACCCGCATCGTTAAATGTCTAAAAAACGCAAAAGATTCCCAATTCGCTCCTCATCCGTACTTTGGCCTACTTCCTCTTGCGCGAAGTCTTGTACTTGGTAGCCAAAACGGAGTAGCGTAGCTTTTACGTGTCTGCTATCGGGCTTATCCAATTTGAGCGTAACTTCCACGGCTTGCGGATCCATGGGATCGGTGTGGAGCAGGCAACTTAGAATTTTGCAATTTTCGGATTCCACCAGTCGGGCAATTTCCGAGAGTTGAAAATCGTTCATCTGCAAGGAAATCACCAAGATGCTTCCTTGGGAATGAATCGAAATAGTATCGGCATAGGCTGCTAATGCATCTTGCGTAGGCACTACCCCTAGGTACTGCTGCTCCCGATCTAAAATGCCTACCCATTTGGCTTGATGTTCAGTTCCCACCCGGATCAAATCATACAGGTGCTGATCTCCATAGACCCAACAAGTGGCACATTCCAGCTCTACCTGAGCGATTTGTACATCCAAATGTTCTTGTTCGAGGAGGATTTCGTCTTCCACAAACCCTAAAAATAATCCCCCTTCCACTACAGGTAACGAAGTCAATTCCAATGATTCCATTTTTTTCAGGGCCGAACCCACCGGGTCGGAAGTCTGAATTGAAGGAATCATGGGATGGATAAAATCTGCCGCTTGCATGAAGGAAAGTTAGGAAATGAATTCATAACTCAAAACGCTTTTGTTGGCGTTCTTGTTCGGATTGATTTTTTGGACTGAACTAGGAAAGGAAATTTTGAGCCAAAATGCCTAATAAAATACCTACGGCCACAATGACCGGAGAAGACACATTGGTAAACTGCAGGAGGGCGTATGTTCCAAGAATAAAAACAATGTGAAGTGTATTTGCTTCCAAGGGTTCGAAAAGCAGGTACGCTGCGGCGATCAACATGCCACAGGAAACTGCATTGATACCTTCAAGTGCAGCCCGAATGGGTCGATATAGCTTGAGTTGGTCCCAAAATCGAATGACAAAAAAGATTAAAAATATCCCAGGAAGAAATATTCCGGCCGTAGCGATCAGTCCTCCCAGGACGAATCCTCCCAATCCAAAATCACGCATGGAAAGCGCGCCAATGTAAGAGGAGATCGAAAAGGTAGGCCCTGGAATTCCTTGAGAAAGAGCATATCCGGTAAGAAATTCTTCGGAGCTCAGAAAATGCTTGAAATCTACAAATTCGGTATACAAATAGGGGATCAACACTTGTCCTCCCCCGAAAATCAGACTTCCGTTTCGGTAAAAATTTTCAAATAGGAGGATGGGTTTGTATTGGGTAATGGCCCCGGCAGTTGCAGCAACCAGCAATACGCCCCCCCATAGGTAAAAGTTACTCCATTTGATTTGTAAGGATTTATCCTCTTCAACTTTGGGTTGATTTTTATACTTGATTGAGGTACTGAGTCCTCCAAATAGGAGCAGGATTGGAAAGATGTAAGGAGAGCTGTAGAAAAAGGAAACAAATGCCGAGAGCAGCATCAAAACAATGGCCTCGGGGGTTTTGATCATTCTGGTGATGGTTTTTTGCGCCGCAAAAATCAAAAAGCCAATCGCCATGGGCTGGATAAATTTTGCAAATCCCAGGGCTTGGGGGCTATTTTCTTGTAAAAAGTGAATCAACAGGGCGGCCAAAATCATGGCAATCGTGGCGGGGAGAATCCAGACGATAAGTGTCAAGTAGGCAAGACGAGGTCCACCTACTCGAAACCCTATCGCCGAGATTAGTTGCGTAGAGGAGGGGCCTGGGAGCATGCTGCAGAGCGCATTCAATTCCCAAAGCTCCTCCTCTTGGATGTAGCCCCTTTTTTTGACCATCCGTTCCAGCATCATGGCAAGCAAAACTTGTGGCCCACCAAAGGAGGTAAGGGAGAGGGTCAAGGTATCTTTTAAAAAGACAAGATATCGGACCGTCCGAATTGACATGCTATTTGCGCAAGCCTAGTTCACGGAGACGTTCCTCCAAAAATTCGCCTGCAGTGATATCTGGAAATTGTTTGGGACTCGTTTCAGAAATGCAGCTTTCAAGACAGCTGAGGTCCATTTCAGATCGAGGGTGCATAAAAAACGGAATGGAGTACCGGCTTGTATGCATCAGTTCACGTGGAGGATTCACTACACGGTGAATGGTTGATTTCAATTTTTTATTGGTCAATCGCTCGAGCATGTCCCCTACATTGACGACCAACTGGTCAGGTAGGGCAGTTATTGGAATCCACTTGCCATCTCTACGAAGTACTTGAAGTCCATCTGCACTTGCGCCCATCAACAAGGTAATCAGGTTGATGTCCCCATGTTCTGCTGCACGCACCGCATCGGCAGGCACTTCCTCCGGGTTTTCAATTGGAAAATAATGGATTTGACGTAGGATAGAATTTCCATGAATCACCTTGTCTTCAAAATAGTCCTCTTTCAATCCCAGATTAAGGGCAATGGCTCTGAGCATTTGACGACCTGCGTTTTCCAAGGTTCTGTACGCTTCTAAGGCATCTTCTTTGAACTGTGGTAGTTCTTGAGGCCAGCAATTTTCTGGATACTCTGCCTTAATGGGATCTGAATCTGGAATAGAACCCAAATCCTGCCCTACATGGTAGAATTCTTTCAAATCTCCTGTGTTTCTTCCCTTTGCATGTTCTTTTCCTTTGCCAGTGTAGCCTCTCTGGTAGCCGATTTCCGGTTTTTCGTACTGGGCCTTCACCGAGTCAGGAAGGGAGAAAAAAGTGGTGATGGAGGAATAAAGCCTGTCTTGTAAGGTTTTGCTGAGACCATGATTTTTGATGGCTACAAAACCAATATTTTGGTATGCTTCTCCAAGTTTACGCACAAACTCGGCCTTTTTTTCAGGATTGCCAGTGGTGAAATCGGCTAAATCCAAACTCGGAATTTCATCGAACAAAATTTCCATTACAACGGTAGTTTAGGTGGTTATTCCTTTAAATTCTTCAAAAATAAATATCTTTAACCTCAATTTAGGCGATTCCATGAATAAAATCCTGATTTTACTCCTATTCCTTAGTTTATGGGTCACATCTTGTTCCTCAGATCCTAAAGAAACCAAAGAATCGGCTCAGGTTGAGACCAGTGATTCCACGCCTGTGGAAGTAGCATTAGGCCCTATTGCCTTTATACCAGAAGATTCCCTCTCGTTTTTTCCTGATGCGATTTTGGAGTTGAATACGCCGCTGGGCAATCAGGTCTTCAAGCCAGGAAAAGTGCCTTTTGAATTTAATGTCAAGAATTTTTCAATTGGAAAAAATGGAGCCTCTTCTCCTCGTCTTGCGCTCATTCTAAATGGGAGTGATCCCGAAGCGTATGCTGCTCCCATCTTTCAGCGGGAACTTACACGAGGAACCTACCGAACAGTGGCTTTTTTGGTCGATGATAAGGGACTAGCTTTAAAGAACTTCGGAAATTACGTCGATCGTGATTTTTTAGTCGGGGATTCCCGACCTTTTCCCTATTCGGCGGAACCCTATTTGGCGGTCAACTTGCCCAAAAATGAACAAATCATCCCCTTTGGTCAAGACCTAATGCTTGATTTTTTGGTTCTAGGGGGAGATTTAAAGTTGGATGGGCTAAAAGTAAAAGTTTCGATCAATGAACACATGACCGAACTTAGTCAAGTAATCCCAATGCGGGTATCCAATCTTCCCAAGGGAGACTATCAAGTTAAATTTCAACTACTCCGCGTAGGTAACAAAGAGCTAGAAGGTCCTTTCTCAAGCAGTACCAAGACCATCTTTGTTCGATAAGTTGCTATCTTTGGGCGATTAAATCCCTAGTTCATCATGCTTTTAGTTCAACATATTCGAGATCATTACGATCAAGTCCTGAAGGGCCTCAACAAGCGAAATCTAAAGGATGCCGAGCCTGCCTTACAGCGGGTGCTGGCTTTGGATGATTTGCGGAAGTCATCCCAAACGCAACGGGATCAACTTCAGGCTGAGGCCAATACAATTTCCAAAGAAATTGGGACCTTGATGAAGGAGGGGAAAACAGCGGAAGCGGCTGCTGTTAGAGATCGATCTGCTCTCCTAAAAGCACAAATTAAGGAGTTGGAAGAGCAGCATGAACAAGCAGAGGAAGAACTAAAAGCCTTGCTATACACACTCCCCAACGTGCCTTTCACAGCAGTTCCTGCTGGAAAATCAGCCGATGACAATGAGGTGGTGCTTTCTTATGGCGAGATTCCTACCTTATGGGAGGGTAAATTGCCGCATTGGGAATTGATTAAAAAGTACGACATCATCGACTTTGATTTGGGGGTAAAAATCGCCGGAGCAGGATTTCCAGTTTACAAAGGGAAAGGTGCAAGGTTGCAGCGTGCCTTGATCAATTTTTTCCTTGATCAGGCCTTAGCCGCTGGCTATGTAGAAGTGCAGCCTCCCATTTTGGTGAATGAGGATTCCGGTTATGGTACAGGACAGCTACCCGATAAGGAAGGGCAGATGTACTTTGCGAATGAAGATAAGTTGTACCTCATTCCTACTGCGGAGGTGCCCATTACCAATATGTACCGCGATGTACTCGTCAATGTATCCGATCTTCCCATCAAGAATGTGGGGTATACGCCTTGCTTTCGACGCGAGGCGGGTTCCTGGGGAGCCCATGTTCGTGGCCTAAATAGATTACATCAGTTTGACAAGGTGGAAATCGTCCAAATCACCCATCCGGAAAATTCGTATGCCACTTTGGAAGAAATGAGTGCCTACGTGCAAGGCTTGTTGCAGCAGTTGGAATTGCCTTACCGTGTGCTTCGTCTATGTGGCGGAGACATGGGCTTTACTTCTGCAATGACCTATGACATGGAAGTGTATTCAGCTGCACAAGAGCGTTGGTTGGAAGTGAGTTCGGTGTCTAATTTTGAAACTTACCAGGCCAACCGTCTCAAATTGCGATTCAAAGGAGAAGATAAAAAATCTCAACTAGCCCATACCTTGAATGGAAGTGCCTTGGCTTTGCCGCGCATTGTTGCATCCATTTTGGAAAACAATCAGGAGCCGGATGGCATTCGCATGCCTAAAGTCTTGCATCCCTATTTGGGCTTTGATCGGATTTAAGGGTGGAAGGCCCTGGAAAAACGAAAGCTGGAAGTTTGCGCTTCTGCTTAACCAAAAAGCACCTCAATTGAGGTGCTTTTTGGTTTTATGGGCTCTAGGAAGTGTACCGATTCAGCTGTTTTCTGCTTTGCGCAGCAGCTGCTCATGTAAGGCAATTACTTGAGGGAGTAGAAGCTTGTTGTCTGTATTTTTTATTGAAAAATCTGCCAACTTATTTTTTTCCTCATCGGGAAGCTGTTGATCGATGATTTGGTTGACTTGTTCCTCGGTACGCTGCGGGTCACGAAGCAAAACCCGCGCCATGCGCACACGAAGGGGAGAGCTGACATTGATTACATAATCAAGCTCTTTTGCTGCGCCAGTTTCGAATAAGAGTGCCGCTTCTTTGAGGAGGTAAGGGGCTGTTTGTTGACTCACCCATTCGGCAAAATCCTTTGCTACTGCAGGGTGAACCAGGGCATTGAGGGTAGCTATTTTTTCGGGGTTGGAGAACACTGTTCCTGCCAAGTAACCTCGGTTTAATTCACCATTTGGGGTGTAGGATTCAGGCCCAAATGAAGCTAAAATCTTCTCTTTAACCTGTGAGTCATGATTCATAAGCCATTTTGCCCGCTCATCTGCAGTATAAATGGGCACTCCAAGCAAAGAAAAAAGTTTGCATACGGTGGATTTTCCAGAGCCAATTCCACCCGTAATGCCGACTAGCAAAGCACGCGAGTTACTCATAGCTTAACTTGAGCTGAGGTGGGGTGATTTTAACCTGCCTTAAAAATTTAGGGTTGGGACTTACTTGAATCTGAATGGTGCTATCTGCGCGATTTCGACTTCTATAGTCTAGGAGCGCTTCAAATTCCAAATCCTTTAGTTTGGGCAAATCAGCCTCTTGAATCAAGTAGCTTAAGACAGGGATAAGCTCCTCGTTGGCAAGGGCGACGTTGGAAGGAAAATTGAGTTTCTTGATTTTTAGGCGCTTATTTCCCTCCAAATAGGTGACTATCGAAAATGCAACTTGGATCTCAGTTTGTTTGAGCTGAACTAGGTTAGCCAAGTCTTCTTGTATTTCTAAAGGGACTTTTCCAGAAAAATTTTTGTTGATTTTTTTTGCATTCAGGACCACGGGGAATTTCCCTTGGTAGCTCTCCAAAATTGAGGAGGGACCCGTAACTTCTAGTTTTTGCGGGTTGAAGGTAACCTTCCCTTCTAGAAGACTATTTTTATCTAAAGAGTATCCAGCGGAGTCTAATTCTGGAATTAAGGTTTTGGTGACAATCTGATCAATCTGGTAATGAATCGTATCTCCTAAAATAGTTTCAAGTTGGGTCGGAGCAATAAACTCCCCTAATCCCCTTTTCAAATCTGCTGTGAGTAAGTATGTTTTTTCTGCAGGAGAATTGACTAAAATGGGATACGCATTGGTGCTGATATTGAAATGCTTACGGAGTAGGTCCCACCCATTTCCAGAGATTTGGATTGGAATGCTTTTTGGTAGTGGTTTTACCGGAATGTAATTTTTTTCATCGAATTTCCATTGCACGGGATAATCCACGATGGTGGTGTAATTGTCCTTGTTGAGCGCATTTAAAACCCAAAAAGTGGTAGCCGCTGCGATGCAGAGGACTACCACTTTTAGATTGGAGAGTTTTCTTTTGGAGATTCTCCAAGGGGATTTTTTAGTATCAGGCAAGGGATTACTTGGTTGGGCTTGATTTTTTAGAGAAGTCAAGAGAGATGGCAGACTTTTCAAGCTTTACTTTCAGTCCTTTGTCTAGTTCCAGATGGACGGTATCATCTTCCACACTGTACACTTTTCCATGGATTCCGCCGATGGTCACTACCTCATCTCCTTTTTTTATTTCTTCAATAAACTTCTTGGTTTCCTTTTGCTTTTTCTGCTGAGGTCGGATCATGAAGAAATACATGATCAAAATGATTGATCCGAATAGAAATACTTGGCCAAGAATACCGCTGCTACCTCCAGCAGCTTGAGCTAGAATAAATAAATGCATTGCTTATTTTTTCAATGGGCCTGTTGGAGCGGCAGCACCACCTGATTTAGGAGTTACGCTTCCGGTCATTCGAAGACGAGTTACAGAAGGATTGGTGTTTGCCTGAATAGTTACAGTTGGAGA
The DNA here is from genome assembly GCA_964397145.1 of uncultured Limnohabitans sp. GTDB lineage: Bacteria > Bacteroidota > Bacteroidia > Cytophagales > Cyclobacteriaceae > Algoriphagus. The sequence continues at coordinate 5,992 of CAYNIK010000003.1, read as the reverse complement.
CTGTGCGCCTGATTTTGCAGCAGAGTTAAATACAACTTTCACAAAACCGGTCTCTCCTGGTTGAACTGGAGCCTTGGTCCAGTCAGGGCTTGTACATCCGCAAGAAGCAGTGATGTTGGAGATAACCAATGGAGCTTGACCATTGTTGGTAAAGTTGAATACACGCTCAACCACTTTTCCTTCAGGGATGGTTCCAAAGTCGTACTCCATTTCAGAAAATTGGAAAGCTCCTAGGGTGCTTGGGTCAGCATCCGTAGTGGCTTGAGCCATATCTGCTGGAACAGGGGTGTTGGTTCCTTCCATTGCAGCGATTTTTTCTTCTAAAGCCTTGATTTTTTCTGCTTGTTCATCTTTGCCTTGGGAGCAAGAAGCTAGCAATACCACAGAAAGGGCGATGGCGCTGAGTAGTCTTGTTTTCATATTAGTTTTTATCTTGATTTATTTGGTCAATTAGTTTGTTTACATCGTTCAGGAGATCTTCTGCTTTGTTTTTTGCTTCAGAGATCACACGTTTTCCTTCGGATTTGGCTTCGTTGAGATGAATTTCTTTTCCATCCACCAATTCGTTGATCAGATCTTCCAATTCCTTCTTGTACTTGGATAGTTTGAAGGAAAGCTTGTCTCGTGTATTTGCTCCTGTATCTGGGGCAAATAAAATTCCTAAGGCTGCACCTACCCCTGCACCTACGGCGAAAGCGAGTAATGTATTAGTTGTCTTGCTCATGATCCTACTTATTTATTGTCCAAAAGCCCTCGTCCACTCTTGCGGATTTGACCCTTGTCCGTTAGTTCTTTAGCCAAAACATCCAATAGCCCGTTCACAAATTGCTTGCTTTTTGGGGTACTGTATGTTTTTGAAATGTCAATGTACTCGTTGATGGTTACCTTAACTGGGATGCTTGGGAAATGAATCATTTCAGCAAGCGCCATAGAGATGATGACTTTATCTGTAAAGGCCAGGCGATCAATGTCCCAGTTTTTTGTTTTCTCAGCGATAAGTACCTTACTGCTTACGTCGTTAGCAATGGTGAAGTTAAAAATATTTTCAAAAAATTCTTTGTCCTCCTCCCAATTCATTGCGATTTCAGGTAATGGTTCAGCTAAGGAACTATCTGGAAGAGAAGCATTTTTCAACACCTTCGCTGCCAGACTTCGTACCACCGATTTGTTTTCGGTCCAGTTTAAGTCCTTTTCTGAGAAAAAAGTCAAGATTACCTCGTTTTTAAAGATGACTTTTTTAAGGAGATCATCTACTACTTCAAAATCTTGCTCCAAACTTGGGTTTGCAAGTGAAAGGTAATGTTGATAGGATTCAGCAGGCTTGATGTACTCTCGAAACCATTCTTTGATTTCAAGTTCGAGCTCATCCAAGCTTACCCCGTTTCTGCTCAGTGCATTTTGGTATTCTGCAGATTCACGAAGATGCTTCAATACCTGGTTATTGGCCAAATTCAACTCATTGCCAAAGGCCATAGGAGTATCTCCTGCAAGTTTTTGCTTTTTCTCCACTTCTTTTCCTACATGTTTGGCAAAGGCCTGAAGGAGTTCGATGGCCAATAGGTAAAGTTGGGGAATTCGTTCGGCCGAAACGACCATGTTTTTCAACAAAAACTGCCGGTCTTTTTCGTTGGCAGCATGAACTTGTTTGAGGGCTTCAAGCGCAATTTTTTTGACTTTAGCTCCAGCCTCATTGGGAATTAATTTTTGACCTTGTTCCACATTTTGATCAAAAATCTGAATGGCTTCATCCGCTTCTCGAGAAAGAGCGGCTTTATCCTGAACCTCCATGCTATTGAGGTCGGGCAAGAAAGACTCTCGTATAAAGTCTTTGGCTAAATTAAGATTGGATCCTTTGCATTGTTCATAAGCATATAGATTCTGAAATGCTTTGACTCTAAGGATTCTTCTGTTGAGCATAGGGTATGTAAAGAGTCACAAATATAAGTAATTTGATGGGTCTTGTCCCCATGAAACTGGAGACAAAAAAACCACCGAAGAGGGTTCGGTGGCTTTTAATGCATTCGATGTGTTGCTTAGAATGGAAGTTTGATTCTTCCGATTGCTTCGATTCTTGCTTTGGCAGCTTGGATTGCTGCCTGCTGAGCAGGGATGTTTTGTGACTCAGAGGCATTTAAAATAGACAAGCAGGTATCGTAGATTTTTTCTGTTTGTGCAAAAACGGTCTCCTCTTGGTATTCTCCATAATATTCTGCCCCCACGTTGATGACTCCTCCCGCATTGATCAAGAAATCTGGTGCATAGACAATTCCTTTTTCCATCAAGATTTTGCCATGTTTGGCTTCATCCTCAAGTTGGTTGTTGGCTCCGCCTGCTATCACTTTACATTTCAAACGATCGATGGTCTGGTCGTTGATGGTAGCTCCTAATGCACAAGGTGCATAAATATCCATCTGGATATCGTAAAGAAGCTTGCTGTCCACGACTGTAGCGCCTGTAGTAGCGGCAACTTCCTTGAGCTTATCCTCAAAAATATCTGTAATCAAAATTTCTGCGCCTTCTTTCACGAGGTAGTTGATCAGGTATTTGCCTACCTGGCCTACTCCTTGAACACCGATTTTTTTTCCTTGAAGGGAGTCGGAACCAAATGCCTTCTTGGCGGCAGCCTTCATACCCATGTACACCCCATAAGCAGTTACCGGAGAAGGATCGCCTGCGCCACCCTTACTTTTTGGGAGGCCAGTTACATGGCGGGTTTCCAAGGCGATGTATTCCATGTCGGAAGTCTTCATGTTGACATCTTCAGCAGTCACATACCGGCCGCCCAGACTCTCCACAAAACGTCCAAATCTTCGTAAAAATGCTTCGGTTTTCAATTTAGGGTCTCCGAGGATGACTGCTTTGCCACCTCCCAAATTCAATCCTGCAAGTGAATTTTTAAAGCTCATGCCTCGCGAAAGACGCAAGACATCTTTGATGGCTTCCTCTTCGGTGGCATAAGGCCACATACGTGTTCCACCCAATGCTGGTCCTAATACGGTATTGTGGATCCCGATTAGGGCTTTGAGGCCTGTGGCTTCATCGTGGCAGATGACCAACTGCTCATGGTCCATGGTGGTGATTTGTCCAAAAATAGAGCCCTCACGGATAGTTTCGGTTGCATTAATCGCTGACATCTGAAAATAGCTTTTTAGAATGTGTTATATTTGGGTTAAAACTCGCGTTTCCGCGGATACAAAATTAAATACTTTTATCAGCTTGCAAATTTTCCTCTGCCAAATTTTATATAAGATAATTATCAAATAATAAGACTTTATTCCGTGAAGGAGCTACAGCGAATAAATAAATATTTAATCAAATACAAGGGATTGTTGTTTTTGGGAATACTCTTTACGGTAATCTCCAATATTTTCGTAATTATTCCTGCCCAATTGGTTCGAATTGCCATAGATTATGTGGTGGAAAGTTTTGCGCTTTTTACCCCTTTAGACAAGGGGGGACTTGGGGATTTGGCTCGGGAGTATTTTTTAGAGTCGGTCTTTGTTTTTGGGATTTTGATTTTGGTCATGGCCCTACTTCGAGGGTTCTTCCTGTTTTTGATTCGACAAACGCTCATCATCATGTCGCGTAAAATTGAGTACGACATGAAAAATGAGCTCTTTGAACATTTTCAATTTTTACCCTTAAGTTTTTACAGAAAAAATAGCACGGGGGACCTGATGGCGCGGATTTCAGAAGATGTAAGCCGTGTGCGCATGTATTTGGGACCCGCAATCATGTATGGGCTTAACTTGTTGGTTTTGTTTCCACTGGTGATTTCCTACATGGTTTCTGTCAATTTGGAATTGACCCTGTATTCTTTATTGCCCCTTCCTATTCTTTCACTTAGTATTTATTATGTAAACAACCTGATCAACGCACGTTCTGAAAAAATTCAGCAAAGCCTTTCGCAGCTCAGCACTTTTGTGCAAGAGGCATTTTCAGGAATTCGTGTACTGAAAGCATTTGTACGGGAACAAGATTCTGCATCCGAGTTTGATAAGGCCAGTGAGGAATACAAGTATCAATCCATTGAGTTGACACGCGTGAATGCCTTATTTTTTCCCTTGATCATGGCTTTGGTGGGGATCTCCACGATCATTACGGTCTATGTGGGAGGAATGAAAGTCATTCAAGGGGAGGTTGGCTATGGGGTCATCGCGGAGTTTATCTTGTATGTCAACATGCTCACCTGGCCAGTGGCCTCTCTAGGGTGGGTCACCAGCATTGTGCAGCGCGCAGAGGTGTCCCAGCGACGCATCAATGAATTACTGGATCAAAAGACAGATTTGCTGTCTGTAGAAAACTTGGAATCAACTCTGGAAGGGGCGATTGAAGTAAATCACCTTTCTTTTGTCTATCCAGACTCCGGGGTGCAGGCGCTTCGTGATGTTTCCTTTTCCATTGCAGCGGGCCAAACTCTTGGAATTATCGGAACTACAGGTTCTGGAAAATCCACCCTGGCCAATCTACTCATGCGCATGTACGATGCCAGCGCTGGAGAGATCTTGGTGGATGGTAGGCCCATACAGCAGTATTCCCTTGCCAGTTTGCGTAGTCAAATCGGTGTAGTTCCCCAAGATGTGTTTCTTTTTTCGGATACCATTGCCAATAACATTGCCTTTGGGCTGGATCAACCCAATCTAGATCGGATTACGCAAGCCGCAAAGGATGCGGACGTGTATCAAAATATCCTAGATTTCCCGAAGGGCTTTGACACCTTGTTAGGGGAAAGAGGCATCACCCTCTCCGGAGGGCAGAAGCAACGGGTTTCCATTGCGCGAGCTATTGTAAAGGAACCGAAGATTTTGATTTTGGACGACTGTCTCTCTGCAGTCGATACCAAGACGGAAAACGCCATCTTGAATTCCCTCCAAAAAATTATGAAAAACCGTACGTCCATCATCATCTCACATCGGGTATCTTCAGCAAAGCTTGCTGATCAAATAATCGTCTTGGATGAAGGGCGAATTGTGGAGCGTGGCGACCATGGGTCTTTGATGGAGCAAAAGGGAGTCTATGCTACTCTTTTTGAAAAGCAAACCCAGGGGGGTGAATCCGTTGAAGAAATTAAAGTTTGAAGTTCAATTAAATGATTTGGTAAACAGCTAACGGTCTACTGTCGATTTAATTTTTGTCAACGGCTGACAGTCCACGGTCGACAGCCGAGTCGTGGTGTGACTGGGCTATGAATCCAAATTTAAATATGCGTTTTTGTAACAGAAATGAATTGACTGTGGTCTGTCGACCGTCAACTGTTGGCAACAAAAACAAGCACGCTGCTCACGGGTAGGATTGCGGATAATCTATTACTTCTCTTTAAGTGCGTCGCATCGATCGTAACTCGGGTCGATGTCGATGAAAATATCTTCTTTGGCAGTGACAAACCATTTGCTCAAAATCTCATCTTCTTTTCGACGAAGGGTAGCTGCTTTAAGTTTTTCGTAATCATCTTCCAAATTGGCCTTGTGGGCTGGGTAGCGTGCCTTGTAGAAAAGGATTCGGACTTTGGTGCCTTCTCTTGGATCCTCGAAACGAATCGGAGGGGTAATGTCTCCAATCTTCATGGTGTCGATAGTGAAGTAGAGCACTGGATCTTCCAAGGTTCGTAAGGACAGGCGATTTGAACTGGTAGCAGGGTCGGTAAAAAAGCCTCCTGCATCGGATGTAGCTCGATCTTGGGAATACTCCTTGGCTGCCTTCGCGAATTCGATTTTGCCTGCCAAAATTTCTTTTTTCAAGCTGTCCAAGTAGCGTTCTGCTTTTTGGACATCTTGCTCAGTGGCCTTAGGAATCCGTAAGATGTGTCGCGTGTTGAAGGTGGTTCCTTTAATTTCTAAGAGTTGAATCAGGTGAAACCCAAATTGGGTTTCCACAGGATCTGAGAGTTCCCCGGGTCGTAATCCCAGAGCCGTAGCCTCGTACTCAGGGGCCAATTCTCCTCTTCTGAAGAAGCCGAGATCTCCACCCTGTGCTGCAGATCCTGGATCTTCCG
>CAYNIK010000002.1:0-26102 GCA_964397145.1 uncultured Limnohabitans sp. | reverse complement strand
CCTGCTTGAGGCGGTTTTGCTTTTGATCGAGCCAAGAAGAATAGTTGCCCTTCCATGGAATACCCTCGCCGCGGTCTAGCTCGAGGATCCAACCGGCCACATTGTCTAGGAAGTACCGGTCGTGGGTAACGGCAATGACCGTTCCCTTGTAATTCTGCAAATGCTGCTCCAACCAATGCACAGATTCAGCGTCTAGGTGGTTGGTCGGTTCATCTAGCAGCAACACATCTGGTTCCTGCAAAAGTAATCTACAAAGTGCTACACGTCTTTTCTCCCCTCCGGAAAGGTTGGCCACATTGGCATCCGCCGGTGGGAGACGCAAGGCATCCATGGCCTTGTCTAGCATCACGTCCAGTTCCCAGGCGTTGACTGCATCTAGTTTTTCTTGTACTTCCCCTTGGCGGGTGATCAACTTGTCCATGGCATCTGGGTCGTCCATGAGGGCGGGATCCATGAATTTCTCGTTGATTTCTTCAAATTCTTTGAGCAAAGCAACAGTGCTAGCCACTGCTTCTTCCACTACTTCTTTGACGGTCTTGGTTGGATCTAGCTTGGGTTCTTGTTCCAACATCCCCACGGTATACCCTGGAGACCAGACTACCTCCCCTAAAAATTCCTTGTCTAGGCCTGCGATGATGCGAAGTACAGAGGACTTACCGGATCCATTGAGACCCAAAACGCCAATTTTAGCACCGTAAAAAAAAGATAGGTAAATGTCTTTCAAGACTTTTTTCTGTGGTGGGTAGATTTTGGATACCCCTGCCATGGAAAAGATGATTTTTTCTGCACTCATGCCCGAATAGTTAGGAAATTGGTATGTAACTGATCAATGAGGCAAAAATATACCTTTCTTAGGATAAGTGAGGGCTAATTGATTATTTTGCATAAAATTGAGCCTCAACACCTATAACTTAGTCTAGTACCATGAAACATTCCTTTGGATATATCAAAGACGGAAAGGTCTTTCTAAAGGGTTTTTTAGGGAGAGAAGACCGAGAAATAGGGGAAGTAAAGGGAGATGAACCTTCTACCCTCCGCTACTTTGAAGCACGCTTCACCCAACTTCAGGAAAAGGTGAGCCATTTGAAGGCATCTATTCAAGAAAATCAAAATAAGGGCTCTTTCTTGATGAAATTGATTCACCTCAAGGAATCCCTCTTTGAAAGTGATGCCTTGGGGGATTTCCCTTCGCTAATTGCAGAACTTGAAGAGCAAGAAGCCTTATTGGTTGAAATTATTCAAGGCAATCGGAGCAAAAACCTAGAAATCAAGAAAGGATTGATTCAGGAAGCTATTGCACTTCAAGAAAGCAACGACTGGAAAGAAACGACAGAAAAGTTCAAGGAACTGAAGTTGCGGTGGATCAAGACAGGTCCGGTGGAAAAAGAAGTGCAAGAGGAACTGGAAGGCCAGTTCAACCAAGCCGTCAACTTTTTCTTTGGACAGCGCCAGGAATTCTACGACCAACTGACACTTCAAGCAGAAGTAAACATCAAAGTGTACGAATCCTTGCTGCAGCAGGCACGCGAGGCGCACGACCTTCCCGATGCCAAAATGGCTTTTGACATCAGCAAACGCATTCAAAAGGAATGGAAAGCCGCAGGGAAAGTTCCTGCTGAACGGCGTCAACCCATCTGGGATGAATTTTCTCGATTGAATAACCGCATCTTTTCCCGCTACAAGCGAACCCTCAATCCAGGGCCTGAAATGCATCCTCGTGAAGTGCTCCGCAAAATCGAAGGGATGGTTGAGGAGTTAAAAAAATTGGCCCACCAGCCTACCAGCCAAGAGATTACCCTACGAGCTAAAGCGATCCAAGAGGATTGGAAAAAACTTCCTATTCGAAAGCCTAAAGAAGCAACTCTTCCTGCACGCTCCTACCAGTTTTTCATGGATATCATCTTTGAAAAAGCCTTTTTAGAAAAACTTGGACACAGCAAATACGCGGACTTTGATGCAAAGCCTTTTGAGGAACAGCAACAAATCAAAGCATCCATTTTGAAGGATTTGCTGCATCGTGACCAAAGTGAATTGGAAACCATGCAGCACAATTCAGACAACTTTAGGGTGGAAACTGCTGATTTCGAAATGATGATGAAAAAGAAACTTTCCAGTTTGAAGCGAAAGATTGATGTAAAAAACTATGTGTTGAGGCAACTTTCTCCGAGAACTTGAGTACAACCATTATATTAAAAAAATTACTATTCTTGCATTATTAACATCCGGAACACCTCCAAAAACAAAACCTATGTACTGGACACTTGAACTAGCCTCCTACCTTGAAGATGCCCCTTGGCCAGCAACCAAGGATGAACTCATCGATTATGCCATTCGCTCTGGCGCACCACTTGAAGTAGTGGAAAACCTCCAGGAGTTGGAAGACGATGGCGAGCCTTACGAGACCATTGAAGAAATTTGGCCTGACTATCCTACCAAAGACGATTTTTTCTTCAACGAAGACGAATATTAATGGAAAATCCCGCAGTTGCGGGATTTTTTTTTGCCTTGAAACTTAAAGTCCTAACACCTGCCGGAGTCGAGCATAACCCGTCTTGCTCACAGGAATCTTCTGCCCGCTCCGAAGCCGAAGTAAATAGGATTCCTTTTCGTAGGGTTCTATTCCAGCTACCTCCTGTAGGTTGACCAAAAAAGAGCGATGCACGCGAGCAAATTTTTCAGGATCTAGGCTTTCTTCCAACTGCTTTAAGGTCATCTTCTTCAAAAATTTGCCTTCCGCTGTATGGATGGATAGGTAATCGTCATCTGCTTCCACGTAGCGGACCTCCTGTACTTGGATCACCTTCAGTTCATTTTTTACTCGGACCACCAAGCGGCTGCTTTTTCCTGGAAGAACCGGTAAAATATTCTCAGAGACCGTACCGGAGATGGAAGCAACCTGATGCTGACTCAAAAACCTAGCGATGGCTTGGGCAAATCGTGCTTCAGAAAAAGGTTTGACCAAATAATCCAATCCCTTGGCATCGAAGGCTTGCACCGCATACTGGTCAAAAGCAGTAGTAAAAAGCACTGCCGGAGGATTTTCCAACAATTCGAGTAGCTCAAAGCCTGTGATCTTGGGCATCTGAATGTCTAGAAAAATGAGGTCAGGTTGATGGTGCTGAATTGCTTTGAAGGCCTCAAAACCATCGTGACAGATGGCTATCACCTCAAATTGAGGGTAAGCGCTCAAAAATTCCTTTACGAGACCAGCCGCTAGCGGTTCGTCATCTACGATTAGCGTCTTGATCATCCGGCATTGGGAATTTTTAAGTGAACACAAAATAATCCGTTTGCAGCGGTTTTTTCTAAAAGGTCTGTTCTACCATAAATAAGGAAAAGCCGGCGCTCTACAGAACTTAGCCCAAAGCCTGTTCCGGCAGGAACTGAAGCTTGGCCATCAAAGGGGTTTTCTACAGTCACCTGGAGGTAGTTGCTTTCTATTTGAATGCAAAGGCTAATTTTCACCTCACCTAGGGTTCCATACAAGCCGTATTTGATTGCGTTTTCTACCAACGGCTGTACGAGCAAAGGTGGAATTTTCATCCTTTCAACACCTTCTTCTACCTGTAGATCGACCAACAAGCGATGCCCAAAGCGGACCCGCTCAATGTCAAAGTACATGCTCAGATACTTGATTTCATCGGCCAAACTAATCCAAGATTGCTCCTCTGTACGAAGGGTCCCCCTCAAAAAATCCGAAAGCAACAAGATCATCTCTCGAGCCCGCTGAGGACTTGCAAGCACCAAGGCATGAATGGAATTGAGGCTGTTAAATAAGAAATGTGGCTGGAGCTGTTGCCTTAGCTGGGCAAGTTCTGCCTCCTTGGAAAGTTCAAGCAATTGCCCCTCTCGCCGGCTAAGTTCCTCCTGCCCGGCTAACTTAGAAATGACCACAGCCAATAGGGCCAACAATTGGAAAACCAGAACAAGGAGAACCCATCGGTAAAGCACGCTTGCTTCCAGATCCTCTAAGTAATCGAGTTCCTTAGCAAACCACCAGGAAAGTAGCTGGGCATAAGTCCACACAAGCCCTCCACTAAGAAGGAGTGGGAAAATCACCAGTAGAATTCCATTTTTTCGGCTGGGTGTATAGTGACGAAATACACGATCCATTAGGAGTGTTCCCCCTAAAAAAAATAGAGCGAAAAAGAAAGCATCCACCAGTGCTTGCTCTTCAGCCATTCCTTGGTGTACCAATAAAAAATAACCTCCCAGAAACCAGATACATCCGATTCCTGGGAGGATCCATTTCCCAAAGCTAGAACTTGAAAAAGCAGTTAAATACAAGGGCTAGGACAAATTATAGGATGAATTAAAAGGATTTAATTTCCAATCCACTAAACAATAGGGTTCCTTTCAGAATCAACACCTTATTGGTATCTACACCGCCTTCTCGGAACATGCGTTTGTCTTCCAGCCCCGCAGCAATATTGGAAACCTCAGTACGCACATCCCAGTGCGGAGGGACGATCAACTTGACTCCGCCAAATCCTACTTCCAAATCTAGGCTTACTACCCCTGTAAAATCTACTTGAGTTAAGTCTAAGTCAAGGCCCCCAAATATCACTGTAGCCTTCCCTCCTTGGAAATTTTTTGTCATCAACTTTCGATTTACGCCACCGAAAAGGACACTTTCGTTGATTCGGTCAAAAAAGGCAGTACCCGTGGCACGTACAAAACCTGAATCTGGGGCCTTGGTAGACTCATCCTTCGAAGGAGCAGCCTCTTCTACCACTTCGGCAGAATCGATTTTCTCAGACTCAGAGGTGACTGTTTTCTTTTTTCTAGAGGACTCCCAATTGGTTCGGACCTCTTCCAAAACCTTGTTTTCTTTCTTTTTATGAAGTATTAGATACACCCCAAGTGCTATCAATCCTACTGGCCAAATAAATTGGTCGATACCCAGGTCAAGATCAAACTCACGTTTTAGTAAAAAATAGACCCCAATGAAGAGCACCACGGATCCGAAAAAACTCTTGAATTGCTGATTGATCAAGGTAAACGTACCTACCGCAATCAAAATCATCGGCCAAGTCAGTACCCAACTTGGAATATAAAGGCCAAACTTTCTCAAAAGCAGGACAATCCCGATTCCAAGGATAATTACACCGAAAGCAATGCTCCCGTCATTTCGTGGTTTCATGTAGTTGTTCATGGGAATTAAATTTAGTGAAACAAAGCTAGCAGTCCAACCTCGGCATTCTCAGAAGATTTCGATGAAGTCTAGTAAAAAATCGGTAAAGCCCCCAATCGAGTCGGTAAATGAAACCCTTTTTTAGATTTACCGAGTAGCCACTACAAATTCAGCAAAGGCAAGGTCCTCAGGTGTAGTCAATTTAATGTTTTCAGGGTTACCCTCTATCAGGCTTACTTCCCACCCCTGGTGCTCATAAACGGTCGCATCGTCTGTAAAAATAGCCAACTCCTCCACTGCAAATGCTTGCAAAAGTCGTTTCAGCTGAAAGGTTTGTGGAGTCTGAACCAAGCGAAAATGAGTTCGATCTTGGAAACTGCTTTCGCCCCCAGTGCCTACCTTCCGTAACGAATCCTTCAACGCCACCACAGGAATCGCACTCCCTTTTTTCGCTGCTTGTTCAAAACTGTTTTGAATTACTTCCTCAGTCACAAAAGGTCTCACCCCATCGTGAATGGCAACCAGGCCCTCTTGAAAAGGAAGTGCCATCAAGCCATTTTTTACAGATTGAAAGCGACTTGCTCCACCAGCAACTACCTGATGGGGTAGGATAAAGTCATGGGTAACGCACAAACTAGTCCAGAACTCGAAGTCTTCTTTTGGTAAAACCAAAACCAAATGGATGCTTGCATCCGTCTGAAAAAAGCGCTCCAGGGTATGCATCAACACAGGCTTACCTGCTAAGGGTAGGTATTGCTTGGAAAGGGAAGTTCCCATCCGCATTCCTTTTCCACCGGCGACGAGTACTGCTGCTTTGTTCATGTGTATTGAATTGGTACAAAAATAAAACCCTACTCGAGATGCCCCTCCTAATTTTGAGAATTTTCTATAATTCTTAAGATGCCTAATTGCAAATACGCACAAGCCTAGGTCGACTCAATAAGCCATCAAAAAAAAATCCCGCCGAAGCGGGATTGATTTGAATTACAAGATCAACATGGAATCTCCGTAGGAGAAGAAGCGATATTTCTCTTTGATGGCTTCCTTATAGGCCTTCATAATCAATGGATATCCACCAAAGGCAGAGGCAGTCATCAATAGCGTGGACTCTGGTAGGTGAAAATTGGTGATCAAGGCATTGGCGATTTTGAAGTCGTAAGGAGGAATGATGAATTTATCTGTCCATCCGCTGCTCGCTTTTAGACGTCCTCCTGCTGTTACTGAAGATTCGACAGTTTTTAGGGAAGTAGTTCCAACGGCAACTACTCGTTTTTTCTGATCCAAGGAATGGTTGACCAGCTCCACAGTTCTATCTGAAATGAAATAATTTTCCGAATCCATTTTGTGCTTGGTCAAATCTTCCACATCTACTTGGCGGAAGGTACCTAAACCTATATGGAGGGTGATTGGTGCAATTTCTACGCCCTTCAACTCCAAACGCTTAAGCAATTGTGGCGTAAAGTGAAGCCCTGCAGTAGGAGCGGCGACAGCGCCCACGTTTTTCGCAAATACCGTCTGGTACCGTTCTCTATCTTCAGGTTCGATCGCACGATCGATGAATTCCTTCAACAGAGGGGTCTCCCCAAGCGTATCGATGGTTTTATGAAATTCCTCCTCGGTGCCGTCAAAAAGAAAGCGAATAGTTCTACCTCTAGAGGTGGTGTTATCGATTACTTCAGCAACCAAATCACTGTCGCCAAAGTAAAGTTTGTTACCCACTCTGATTTTTCGAGCTGGATCCACCAAAACATCCCAAAGCTTGAATTCAGCATTGAGCTCGCGCAATAAAAAAACCTCAATTTTGGCACCTGTTTTTTCCTTGTTTCCGTAAAGACGAGCAGGGAAAACCTTGGTATCATTGGTCACGAATACATCCCCAGCGTCAAAATACTCTAGGATGTCCTTGAAGGTACGGTGTTCAATTTCTCCAGTTTTCCGATGAACAACCATCAATCTGGACTCGTCTCGGTTTTCAGTTGGATAGAGCGCGATCAGTTTCTTGGGAACTTCAAATTTGAAATCAGATAATTTCATAGACGGTGTTTTGGAGTAGTTGACTTATTCGAATTCGATAAGTAGATAACTTTTAAAAAATGCAAAGATAATAACAATAATGCCCAATTTCAGCTAACTTAACAAATTGTTTTAACCAACTACTTATTCTATGCTCTTCATAAAGCTTTCTTGGGAAAGTTTTAGGTTTGCCATAACGGCCTTAAAATCCAATCTTACCCGAACTATTCTTTCCCTTTTAGGGGTGACTATCGGCATTTTTGCCATCATTGCTGTATTTACTTTGGTGGATTCTTTGGAACAAAAAATCAAATCTTCCTTTGCCTTTTTGGGAACCAATGTCATGCGGGTAGACCGATTTCCCTTTGCCAACGGACCACAAGACTATCCCTGGTGGAAGTATTTTCAACGCCCCCCAGGCACCTATGCCGAATACAAGTTTTTGGAGGAACGCCTGACCAATGCGGATGCGGTGACCATTTCAGCATCCTCCTCTGCAACTGTACAAGCGGGTAGTAACTCCTACGAAGGAACTTCACTTTCTGGGGTAGCCTATACCTATCAAGATGTATTTGAAGTAGCCCTAGAAGAAGGGCGCTATTTTTCAGAAGCTGAAATCAATGCTTCCCGTAACTTGATTATTGTCGGTAAAAAAATTGCCAATACCTTATTCCCAAATCAGGAAGTTTTGGGCAAAGAAGTAAAGATCAAGGGGATGAAATTTACCATCATCGGGGTTTTTGAAGAAGAGGGGGAAGGATTTTTGGAATTGCCTTCCAAAGACGAAGCCTGTTTGGTGCCTTTTGGCGCATTTAGTAAAATGTACTACACTGGTCGGGATGGACTTGAACCCACCATCGCTGCTAAGGGTAGAGATACAGACGTAGGTCTAGTGGCTTTGGAAAACGAAATGGCTGGCTTACTTCGTGCCAAACGAGGATTGAAGCCAACTCAAGAAAATAACTTTGCTCTCAACAAAACTGAATTTATCCAAAATGCAATCGGGTCCATCTTCGATGTCATCTCGGTAGCCGGCTGGGTGATTGGCGGTTTCTCCATATTAGTAGGAGGCTTTGGAATTGCTAACATCATGTTTGTATCGGTACGCGAACGAACTAATATCATTGGGATTCAAAAATCCTTGGGCGCGAGAAATTACTTTATCCTTTTCCAATTTCTCTTTGAGGCAGTTTGCTTGAGTTTGATTGGGGGCGGTTCAGGAATCCTGCTAGTTTACCTCCTGAGCTTTATCCCACTGGGAAGCTTAGACCTGATTCTCTCTTTCAATAACATCATCCTAGGCTTGGGCGTATCCTCTGCCATCGGGGTAGTCGCCGGCATCGTACCCGCCACCCTTGCTGCGCGAATGGATCCGGTCGAGGCCATTCGAACCAACTAATAGACAACAAAAAAGGTCCCGAATGTGCGGGACCTTTTTTGTTGAATTACATTTGTTTTTCCGATCAATCCTCCAAAGAAATCGTAGGTTCAGTTGGCAACAAGCCTGAAGCCCCTTTGATTTTTCCTTCGAGCTCTTCGAGCAATTCTGGATTGTCCAACAATAGATTTTTCACTGCATCACGACCTTGGCCTAATTTTTCCCCGTTGTAGGAGAACCAGGATCCGGCCTTTTTAATGATTTCTAGTTCGACTCCAAGATCAATCACTTCGCCAACCTTCGAGATGCCCTGTCCATACATGATGTCAAACTCCACCACCTTGAAAGGAGGAGCTACCTTGTTTTTCACTACCTTAACACGAGTTCTATTGCCCAATACGCTATCGGCACCCTCTTTAATCTGTCCTACACGGCGGATGTCCAAGCGTACCGAAGCATAAAATTTCAAGGCATTTCCACCTGTGGTAGTTTCTGGGCTTCCAAACATCACTCCGATCTTATCACGAAGCTGGTTGATAAAAATACAAGCACAACCTGTCTTGTGTATCGCTCCGGTCAACTTACGAAGAGCCTGGGACATCAAACGCGCCTGAAGACCCATTTTGCTTTCGCCCATTTCTCCTTCCAATTCTCCTTTGGGCACCAAGGCCGCCACGGAGTCAATGACAATGATGTCAATTGCCCCAGAACGAATTAGGTGCTCCGCAATTTCCAAAGCTTGCTCTCCATTATCAGGTTGGGAAATAAGCAGGTTCTCGGTATCAATGCCAAGCTTCTCTGCATACGTTTTGTCAAAGGCATGTTCGGCATCAATAAAGGCGGCAAGTCCACCTGCCTTTTGTGCTTCTGCGATGCAATGCATGGTCAAGGTAGTCTTACCTGAAGATTCAGGACCATAGATTTCGATCACCCGACCTCTAGGGATACCACCAATCCCTAAAGCCATGTCCAAGCCCAATGAACCGGTGGAAATGGCAGGGATATCCAATACTTTATTGTCGCTAAGCTTCATCACGGCACCCTTGCCATAGGTTTTTTCAAGCTTGTCAATGGTGAGCTGTAAGGCTTTGAGTTTTTCTGCGTTGTTCGTACTCATGTGTGAGTGATTTGGGTATAGATTAAAACGTTCAAGTTACCAATTGTCTGTGCAAATAACAAGGCAAGGTCTCCCCTTGTTTTCGCTTTGCAAATTTGTACTTTTAAGCTTTACAACAGCAGATTTTGCGAAAAATTATCCAGTCATTCTTCAGTTTTTGTCACAAATTGTCACATATCAAATGAAGCGCTATTTTCGAACCCTGCTGTTCGTCTGTTTTCCGCTTGCCTCCATCCTAGCGCAGACTCCGACCCGGGACATCCCCTTTACCTTTGGAGAGAATCTTCATTTTGAAGTAACCTATGGATGGGTAGATCTTGCCGAAGCCCAGCTTCAAATCAGCAACAAGGTAATTCTAGAAAACTCACAGGCTTACTTTAAAATAGATGCCTACGGCAAAACCAAGGGTGCGGCCTCCCTTTTTGGCAAGGTAAATGACAATTGGGGGACTCACTTGAATACCCAAAGCCTACTGCCACGGCTATCGTATCGGCACATTGAAGAAGGCCGCTACCGACGTAACGAGAAAGTTTACTTTGATCAGGTCAACAAGAAGGCCACCCTGGAGCTCTACGACCGAGAAAATAAAAAAGTAAAGGAGGTCAAGGTGTTTTCACTTCCTGGAACAGTTCAAGATCTGGTTAGCGGATTTTATTTTCTGCGGACTTTAGACCTTACCACACTTCGCAAAGGACAGGAAGTTTTAATTCGGGGTTTCTTTGATAAAGAAATATATAACCTAAAATTAATATTTGAAGGAACCGAAACGTTGGAAACCAATTTGGGTATCAAAGAAACCTACATCTTCTCCCCTAGAATTCCCAAAAACAGTCTGTTCCGTGGCGATTACCCGGTTAAGGTATGGATCACCAAGGATGCGTATAAAATCCCAGTAAAGATTAAAGCAGATTTGTTTATTGGCTCCTTGAATATCGATATCACCACTGCCAAAGGGTTGAAAAACTAGGAAGGACAATTAGTTTAACACTAACTTAACAAAGCATAGCAAAAAGTCCTGTATTTTGGCATCAATTCAATTCAATCAAGCCTTAGCTAGCAAAAGATTTGGTTTGAAGCGGTAGATATTCATTAATTTTCAGACAACATTTTGGAATTCTCCCATGGCAGACAAGCAAAAAATCAAGGTATTGGTCGTAGATGACGAACCAGACATTGTAGAAATCCTAAAATACAACCTGCAAAAAGAAGGCTATGAAGTGGCCACCGCAGAGGATGGTCTGAAAGCCGTGAAAACTGCCACCAAGTTTCAACCTGATGTCATCCTACTCGACATCATGATGCCCCACCAAGATGGAGTGGAAACCTGTCTTCAAATTCGCCAAATCCCTGAATTGAAGCATGCGTTTATCATTTTCTTGACTGCACGAATGGAAGAGTATTCGGAGGTAGCTGCATTTGATGTGGGAGCCGATGACTACATCACCAAACCCATTAAGCCACGCGCATTGATGAGTCGTATAGCGGCTCTTTTTAGACGAGATTCTAAAAAAGAACAAGAAAAGAGTCAGATTAATATTCGAGATTTAATTATTGATCGGAGCAGCTTCACCATCGATAAGGGTGGCAAAACAATCACCCTACCCAAAAAGGAATTTGAACTTTTGTTTTTCCTGGCCAATAACCCCAATGTGGTTTACAGCCGAGATGAACTCTTGCACAACATCTGGGGGACGGATGTATTTGTATTGGCTCGAACAGTGGATGTGCATATTCGAAAAGTCCGAGAAAAAATCGGGGAAGAATACATCACCACCGTCAAGGGTGTGGGCTATAAATTTGAACTAGGGTAAGATGCCAACAGGTTCCCGGGGCTTATCCTTATTTCTAGCTTTCGCCATTGCCGCAGTGGTGACGGCCTTTCTATACCTGATCCCTTCCACTTCTTCTACCGTTCTTTGGGCAGCGCTTCTGCTTTCCTTCTCTATTTCTTACTTGCTCATTAGCATTACCTTGGAATTTTTGGTTTTTCGGGAGATTGGAAATATCTACACCCTGCTTGAAAAAATCCAAAAGAAAGACCTAACAGAGATTAAAGACAAATCTTTTGGGGCGACCCTCTCCCCCTTGAAAAAAATCAATACAGTCATCAATTCCTATGCCCTTGCTCGGCAAAGAGAAATTGAAACGCTACAGAAAAATGCAGAGTTTCGACGAGAATTTATCGCAGACATCTCACACGAACTCAAAACACCAATTTTTGCTACACAAGGCTACATTCATACGCTTCTGGATGGCGCTATCGATGATAAGCAGGTCCGGATGAAATTTTTAAAAAAGGCTGCCAAAAGCCTGGATTCCTTAGACCACCTTGTTCAGGACCTCCTCACCCTCAACCAAATGGAATCGGGAGTAATCAAATTTACCTTTACCGAATTTGACTTGAAGGAATTGGTTCAGGAAGTTATTGAAGAATTGGAGCACAAAGCGTCCAAACGGGATGTACAGATCCGAGTAGAATTTGATCCAGAAAAAAATTACCTCACCCTTGCAGACCGACAAAAAATCTACCGAGTTTGTCAAAACCTTATTTTTAATGCGGTCAAATACAACCACGACGGGGGTGAAGTCAACGTCTGTTTAAAAGCCAGCAAAACGCAATTACTTGTAGAAGTAAAAGACAATGGACCTGGTATTCCAGCAGAAGACTTGAAACGTATTTTTGAACGCTTCTACCGGGTGGAGAAAAGCAGATCCAAGGGCAAGGGCGGTACAGGTTTAGGCTTGGCTATCGTGAAGCACATACTGGAGGGACATAAAAGCAAAATCTCCGTCAGTTCCGTATTGGGGAAAGGGTCCATTTTTAGCTTTGAACTTCCGCTTGAAAAAAGAAGTACTCCCAACTAGTTGATCTAGGAACCTTAATTTCTATTCCGTTCGAGGCGTTCGGCTTCAAAAAGACTTAGTTTGCCCAACTTTTTTTGAACCGGCAAAGATTGGCTAGCTTTGTGACCACTTATCGGAGCAAGCCATCCATGAAAAAAATTACGTTTGAAGACCTTATCCTCCTTGAAAACTCGGATTTCTTGGTCATCAACAAACCTCCCTACCTTTCAAGTTTGGATGACCGTCACGAGGCACAAAATATCCTAGACTTAGCCAAAACCTACTGGGAAGATGCCCAACTCTGCCATCGCCTGGATAAGGAAACCTCGGGTTGCCTAGTCATTGCAAAGCATCCAGAAGCCTATCGGCACTTGGCCATGCAATTTGAAAATAGGCAGGTGGAAAAAATTTACCATGCCGTAGTGGAAGGAATCCACGAATTTCAGCACCTAATGGTAGATCGCAACCTTGCCGCAAACAATAAAGGTATTGCCAAAGTGAGTAAGGATGGGAAACCGGCACAAACCATCGTAAATACGGTTAAAACCTACTATTCCCATACCCTAGTGGCCTGCAGTCCAATCACAGGTAGGCTGCATCAAATCCGCGTTCACTTGGCTTACCTGAAGGCTCCTATCTGCGGAGACAGCCTTTATGGTGGGAAGCCCCTTTACCTCTCCGCCCTGAAGCGCCGTTTCAATTTGAAAAAAGATACGGAAGAGCTACCCATCATGCAGCGGGTATCCTTACATGCATTCAGCATCCAGTTTTTAGGAGTAGATGGAAAAAAAATAGCCATTCAAGCCCCCTACCCAAAAGATTTTCAGGTTTTGGTTCAACAGCTGGAAAAGAATAGATAGACTGCATTTTAGGCAGTACTTCAACTCCTAGCGAAAAAAAATATTTTGCTAAACCAATGAAAATTAGGGTTTAGGATAGCAAATAGTTTGCATAGAAAAATAAATGCTCCTATCTTTGTGTCCCTTTTTGGGGTCGATAATTAATTAATAAGCTAAAAATTAAACAGTTACAAAGTGGATACTCTGAGCTATAAGACCATCTCAGCCAACAGCTCCACCGTAGAAAAGCAATGGGTCATTGTGGATGCCCAATCTGCGATTCTAGGACGCTTGGCAAGTGATGTTGCGAAAATCTTGAGAGGAAAGACGAAGCCTAGCTTCACTCCTAACGTAGATTGTGGTGACAATGTCATCGTAATCAACGCAGACAAGGTTCGATTGACGGGTGACAAGTGGGACGCAAAAGTATATGTGCGTCACACCGGATACCCAGGTGGACAGCGAATCTCTACTCCACGATTGTTGAAGGCAAAATCTTCAACCATCTTGATAGAGAAAGCTGTAAAAGGCATGTTGCCTAAAAACAGATTAGGAAGCAAGTTGTACGGCAACTTGTACGTGTATGAAGGTGCTGAGCATCCTCATGCCGCACAACAGCCGAAAGCCATCACCCTTTAATTGCTGACGCATGGAAACAATCAATACTATCGGTAGAAGAAAGACTTCTGTAGCCCGTATTTACATGACGCCAGGGAACGGTAAAATTACCGTGAACAACAAAGCAATTGAAGTTTATTTCCCATTTGAACTACACCAGATTGTAGTGAAGCAGCCTTTGACCCTTGTAGGTGTAGAAGGAAGCTATGACCTACAAATCAATGTAGACGGTGGCGGAATCAAAGGACAGGCGGAAGCCGCTCGTATGGCCATCTCTAGAGCACTTTGCGAGGCAGATGAGACACACAGAAGTCCATTGAAAAAAGAAGGTTTCTTGACACGTGACCCTAGAATGGTAGAACGTAAGAAGCCAGGACGTAGAAAAGCAAGAAGAAGATTCCAGTTCTCTAAGCGTTAATCGGAATAGACTTCATACCATAGAAAACAATTTCATTCATGTCAAAAATAGAATACAAAGACTTACTGGATGCTGGTGTTCACTTCGGACACTTGACGAGAAAGTGGGATCCAAGAATGGCTCCATATATCTTTATGGAGAAGAACGGTATCCATATTATCGACCTCAACAAAACGCTTGCTTGCCTCGAAGAAGCATCCAACGCAATCAAGCAAATTGTACGTTCCGGCAAAAAAATCATGTTTGTCGCTACAAAAAAACAAGCCAAAGACCTAGTTGCTGCAGAAGCACAGCGTCTCAACATGCCTTACGTGACCGAAAGATGGTTGGGTGGGATGTTGACCAACTTCGCTACCATCAGAAAGTCTCTTAAGAAGATGTCTTCCCTAGAGAAATTGATGAAGGAAGATGGCTACAAAAACTTGGCTAAGAAAGAGCGTTTGATGGTTAGCCGTCAAAAGGAAAAAATGGAAACCATCTTGGGCGGTATTGCCGACTTGAGCCGTCTTCCAGCCGCGCTATTTGTAGTAGATATCAAGAGAGAACACATTGCCATCGCTGAAGCGCAAAAATTAGGTATCCCTGTTTTTGCTTTGGTAGATACCAACTCTAATCCAAACGAGGTGGACTTCCCAATCCCAGCAAATGACGATGCATTCAAGTCTGTTTCCCTTCTAGTAAAAGCATTCGGTACAGCCATCGAAGAAGGCCTATCTGAGCGCAAGAAGGATAAGGACGATGCCAAACTTTCTGAAGAGGAAGAGGCAAAAAGAGCCGTGGACGCCGAAACACAGGAATAATCCACACAACTAATGAATTAAAAAATTGAACATCTGGCGTCAGTCGATGTTCAATTTTTTGTTTAAACTCGGCGCTTGCGCCTCCCAAAAAGTACAACCGATACCCTACTAGAAGGTATCCGATCTATACGAACTATCTAAACGAAACTTACCATGTCAATTACTGCACAAGACGTAAACAAACTGAGACAAATGACCGGAGCAGGCATGATGGACTGCAAGAAAGCGCTTACCGAAGCCGATGGCGACTTCGAAAAAGCAGTGGACATCCTCAGAAAAAAAGGTCAGAAAGTATCTGCTTCTAGAGCTGACCGCGAAACCAAAGAAGGTGTAGTCGTGACTCGCTTGACCAATGGCAATGCAAAAGGTATTTTGCTTTCCCTTACTTGCGAAACTGACTTCGTGGCTAAAAACGAAGGATTTGTTGCTTTTGCAAACTCCCTAATTGATTTGGCAGTAAGCGGCAACGCAACAACTGCTACTGAAGTACTTGGGCTATCGATTGAAGGCATCTCAGTTGCGGAAAAAATCATTGAAATGACCGGTAAAATTGGTGAGAAAATTGAAATTTCTCACTTTGAAGTAATCAGCGCGGATCAAGTAGTCACCTACGTACACTCCAATGGAAAGTTGGGCGTATTGGTAGGCCTTGTAAATACCTCTGGTGCGAATGTGGAAGAAGCTGGTAAAGACGTGGCAATGCAAATCGCTGCCATGAACCCAGTAGCAGTAGACAAGGATGGCGTGGATGCAACGATGATCGAAAGAGAAATCGAAATCGGAAAAGAGCAGGCTAGAGCTGAAGGCAAGCCAGAAGATATGTTGGAGAAAATTGCCCTTGGCAAGCTTCAAAAATTCTACAAGGAGAGCACTTTGCTTAGCCAGCAGTTTGTTAAGGACAACTCTAAGTCTATCGCTCAGTACCTTGACGGAGTGAGCAAAGGACTTACTGTCAATACATTCAAGCGTATTTCTATCGGTTAATCCGACTAGTTTATTTTAAAAAGGCTGTTTTCGATTTGAAAACAGCCTTTTTTATTCCCATCAAAAAAGCCCGTCCCGAAAAATTTCGGCACGGGCTTTTTCTTTTTCTTTCAACTTACCGGTTCATCAACGACTCAATCTCTTCTGCTTCAATCGGAATGTTCCGCATCAAATCTAGGTAGCCGTTCTCCTGAACTACAATATTGTTTTCAATACGCACAGCAAAGCCCTCCTCAGGAATGTAAATTCCTGGCTCTACGGTAAAGACCATTCCCGCTGAAATCGGGTAATGCATGGTGCCCACATCGTGCACATCCAATCCCAAGTGATGCGAAGTGCCGTGCATGAAATACTTTTTGTAGGCAGGCCATTTCGGATCCTGATTCTTGATATCAGTTTGATCCAATAGCCCCAATCCAAGCAACTCCCCTTGCATCACCAACCCCACTTCGCGGTGGTAATCCTGAATCGTCACACCAGGCCGAAGCATGCTTGCCGCCTCTCGCTCCACGCGCAAGACCGCATCGTAGACTTGACGCTGACGCTTGGTATAGCGTCCATTGACTGGAATGGTTCGCGTCATATCGGCATTGTAATTGCCATACTCTGCCGCCACATCCAAAAGCAAGAGCTCACCGTCCAAGCAAGCCTTGTTGTTTTCGATGTAATGCAACACACAGGCCGAAGGCCCGGAAGCAATAATGGGTTCGTAGGCAAAGCCACGACTGCGGTTTCGGACAAACTCATGTACAAACTCTGCCTCTATTTCGTATTCGGTCACTCCAGGCTTTACCATTCCAAGAACGCGACGAAATCCTTTTTCGGTGATGTCGCAAGCGATTTGCAATTGCTGGATTTCTTCGGGCTCCTTTACCCCACGCAAAGCATGCAAAATCGGCGCTGAACGCTCCAACCGATGGAGCGGATACCGGTCCTTTACGGTCTGAATAAATCGAGCATCACGAGTTTCCACCACGACCCCTGCTCGTAGGTGTTCGTTGGTATTCAAGTAAATCGACTCCGAAAGATTGACTACCGAATTGAAAACCAAGTCAAACTCCGATAGCCAAAGAATCGTCCCAATCCCAGATGCTGCGAAAGCTTCCTCTTTGGTATATTTATGTCCTTCCCATACCGCAATGTGCGCATTCGTTTCTCGAAGAAACAAAACCTCCCGCCATGCTGGATTGGGGCAATCCGGTGCTAAAAGTAAAATGGTCTCCTCCTGATCAATACCGCAGAGGTAAAATAAATCGTTATTTTGCCTAAACTTCATCGTCCCATCCGCATTGGTTGGCAAAATATCGTTGGCATTGAAAATTGCTACGCCGTTTTTCGCCATTTTTGCAGCAAACTTGGCTCGATTACGTTGATACAATTCTTTCGGTAAGGGAGTATATTTCATAACAGAAAATTTATCTTGCCAAGATAGTAAAATAGGACGTTTCCACGAATGAAAATTCTAGGAACAGCCCAGGAGTAACCCATTTCATTTTTCCAAACACGGAACCACAGGCTATGCAGTTGTCTTTTAAAGAGCTTCCCAATGGGATTCGGATTGTCCATCAGGAGATTCCGCATACTCGATTGGTGCACTGTGGCTTCATCCTGAATATCGGGAGTCGAGATGAGGACCAGGAGCAAGAAGGTTTGGCCCATTTTTGGGAGCACATGGCGTTCAAAGGCACACAAAAACGAAAAACCTTTCATATCCTCAACCGACTTGAATCTTTAGGGGGTGAACTGAATGCCTACACAACCAAAGAGAAGGTATGCTTCTATGCGTCTGTTCTTAAAGATCACTACGCCAAAGCAGCCGAGCTCCTGTACGACATCACCTTCCATTCCACCTTTCCCGAAAAGCAAATCGAACGGGAGCGGCAAGTGATCTTGGAAGAGATGGCCATGTACCGGGACTCCCCAGATGACTCCATTCAAGATGAATTGGACGCACTAGTATTTGATCAACACGCCTTGGGAAGGAATATTTTGGGCACAGAGGAAACTGTAGGTAATTTTCACCACCAAGACTTCATCGATTTTATTTCTTCGAGACTAGATACTTCGCAACTCGTATTCTCCATTGTAGGCAATATTTCATTTGAAAAAGCGCTACGCCAAATCGAAGGGCCACTGCGTGAAATCCCCGCCAAACGTACCCTGTATACTCGAAGTGGATTCCAGACCTATCAGGCCAAGCAGAAAACCAGTAAACGGGAAATTTCACAATCCCTCTGTGCCATTGGTCGACCTGCCTACTCCCTGCACGACCCAAATCGGTACAAGCTTTTTTTACTCAACAATATTCTGGGCGGCCCCAGCATGAATAGCAGGCTCAATCTGTCTTTGAGAGAAAATTATGGCTATGTCTACAGTGTAGAATCTACTTTTCAGCCTTTCTCGGATACTGGATTTTTTGGTATCTATTTTGGAACTGAGGAAAAAACCCTCAAAAAAAGCTTAGCCATCGTTCACCGGGAACTAGAAAAGCTTCGCTCCAAAAAATTAGGAAGTCTCCAGCTGCATACAGCCAAAGTGCAAGCAATTGGTCAAATGGCGATGGCCGAGGAAAATTATGCTGGCTTGATGCTCGTCTATGGAAAAAGCCTTCTTGATCATGGCAAAATAGACCCATTGGACCAAATTTTTGAGCAAATTCGCTCTACAACAGCTACCGAACTTCAAGAAATTGCTCAAGAAATTTTCCAAGTAGACCAACTTACACAGCTTATTTATACCCCTGCCTGATATGGAGTTTATATCCCCTGAACTACTGGCCTACTGTGAAGCTCATACGCATGCAGAGGATCCCCTGCTCCTAAAAATTACGCGCGAAACGCAGGCAAAAGTTTTACTTCCTCGAATGCTCTCTGGGCATCTTCAAGGAAAAACATTGGAGTTCTTTGCAAAAATGATGCAACCAAGCGCCATTTTAGAGATTGGAACTTTCACTGGCTACTCCGCAATCTGCCTAGCTAGGGGACTTGCTCCTGGTGGTAAACTACTCACCTTGGACATCAACGACGAACTAGAATCCATGGTCCGGGGATTTTTTGAAGAAAGTGGACTGGCTTCGCAAATCGATTACCGACTAGGAAATGCGCGGGAACTCCTACCTGACATCCCTGGACCTTTTGACCTGATTTTTATCGATGCCGACAAGTATTACTACAGTACGTATTACGAGCTGGTCATCGACAAACTTCGTCCAGGGGGCATTCTAATGGCCGACAATGTACTTTGGTCTGGGAAAATTCTTTTGCAGGAAGGCCAAAAAATAGACAAAGACACCCAAGCCTTACTGGATTTCAATCGCCAACTTGCCCAAGACCCGCGTATAGAAACTCTTCTTTTGCCTATTCGTGATGGGATTTTACTCGCAAGAAAGAAGTAATCGAAAAAAAGGGAATCATTTTTGCTTAGTTTCGACTAGCGCCAAACTATTCCTGTTTCAATGAAACCCCAACCTCGTTTTTACCTCTTATTTTTTCTATTTTTTACCGTAAGCCAGTTTTTACAAGCCCAAATCCCACAGGTGCCCTTGGAGATGCAGTTCGCGGACTTGACCTTACGAATTCATCCCCAAGCCCAACGAGAAATTCAACTGGATGTGGATGCCCTTTATCGAAATGCGAGCTACTTTAAATTAAAAGCTGACCGAGTCAACCTTTATCTCCCTATCGTGGAACGGGAGCTTCGCAGCCAAGGGGTGCCTGACGAAATCAAATACCTTGTCATTCAAGAAAGTGGATTGGTACCCGATGCAGTATCTACTTCCAACGCGGTGGGTTTCTGGCAGTTCAAACAAGGAACTGCAGAAGAAGTAGGTCTCCGTGTAGACCCCCAAGTGGACGAGCGACGGAGCATTGTAGCCTCCACACGCGGCGCTGCAGCCTACCTTAAAAAGCACAATGCCGTCCTCAACAATTGGATGACAGCGATTGTATCTTACCAAATGGGCCTCGGAGGTGCGAAAGCTTATTTTGGAAACCAATATGCTGGGCAAAAACTAGTGGTTGTGGATCGAAATACGCATTGGTATTTTAAGAAATTTTTAGCCCATACCATTGCTTACCAATCTTCCCTTGCCGTTTTCACTTCCAATCAAAAACGACTTTCTGAGGTACAAATCCAAGGTCCAACCAGCTTCGCCAGCTTGGCCAAACAGTTTGGAGTGACCGAAGCACACTTGGTAGAGTACAACAAATGGGCGGTAAATGGAAAAATTCCTGCTGGCAGCTTTACCCTTTTCTATGTGAAATCAAGTGGTCTTCCTGAGGGACCAGTAGTCCCTGAAAACCTAGCTACACAAGCGACCCAAACGGCAACGACTACGGTGGCTACACCCTATAAAGCAGCAAATTCCTATCCTAAAATCACGGGAAACACCACCAAAGCCTCCCAGCGGAAGCAGATTTTGGTCAACAATCTAGAAGGGGTGCAGGCACCTGCCAATACCACCACAAGCCAATTTTCCGAAGAAATTGGCATGCGCGAAAAACGCTTCCTGAAGTTAAATGACCTTCCTGCAACTGAACCGGTGGAACAAGGAGCCTACTACTACACGGAAAAGAAACGACCAAGTGCGGAAGCAGACACACACGTGGTGGAAGCTGGAGAAACCCTCTGGTCCATATCCCAGAAGTACGGTATCCGCCTTGCCGCCTTGAAATCCAAAAATAGGATTCGTAAAGATGACGATCTCCGTCCAGGGATGGTGTTGAACTTGAAAGAGCCCCGCAAAAGAGGAACCGATATTCCGATGTACCAAGAACCCACTCCTACTAGTTTATCTCCCTCTTCCAGCGCTAGCCCAGCAACCGATAGCCCAAATCCAATCCAAGAATCCCCTAAACCCAGCTCGAGAGAATCTATTCATGTCGTCCAGTCTGGAGAAACCTTATTTTCCATTTCAAAAAGGTATGGGCTTTCCGTAGAGGAATTGAAGCAACTGAATGGCATCGGAAGTCAAAATTTGATTACCGTAGGACAAAAATTACGTATTTTGATGCGTTGATCCGATCTCTTCAACCGATTCCTATGCGGCATTTCTTTTTCTTCTTCGTCTTGTTTTTTATAGGTGCCTCCTCCCTGATGAAGGCCCAAGACAAGAAAATTGTGCCTGATACGGTAATTATTGATCGAGATACCTTGGTGATGCTGGGAGATTCACTTTTGATTCAGGAACCTGTCAAGGAAACCTTCTGGAAGACTGGTGGTACCTACACCTTGAATATCCAGCAAGTGACCCTGAGCAATTGGGCTGCTGGGGGCTCAGGATCCTTTGCACTAAATTCTGGAGCCACCCTATTTGCCAATTTCAAAAAAGATAGTAAGGTCTGGGATACCCAGTTGACCGTCAACTTGGGATTCAATCGGCAAAATGATCGAGCTTACACTACCCGAAAGACCAATGACAACTTTATTTTTGTTAGTAATTACGGGCGGCAACTCTCTGAAAAATTCTTCTTAACCACGCAGTTAGATGCCAGAACCCAGTTGGTAGCTGGTTACAAGTATTCCAAACCCGCTGGATCCGAACAAGAAATACGGACGAAAATTTCCGATTTACTAGCCCCAGGCTACCTACAATCCTCTACAGGGATCAACTATAAAAAAACCTTTGCCGATAAAAGTAGGCTTTCGGTTATTTTATCTCCCTTCACTGGACGTTTTACCTTGGTCATGAACGACTCCTTGAGTCAAGTGGGAGCATTTGGGGTAATCCCTGGAGAGAATGTACGTGCAGAAGCAGGAATGTCCCTTGCAGTAGGAGGCACAGATGTGATCTTGATGGATAATGTCACCTGGAAAGCTGATCTAAACCTTTTTTCCAACTACGAACGCTTTGGCAATTTAGTGGTCAACTTCAACTCGCTCATTCGGATGAAGGTCAACAAATTTATCTCTACCCGGATTGAGACGGTACTGATTTACGACGAAGAGGTATTGATAAAGCAAGATGATGGCAGCAGCAAACAGGCCATTCAATTTCAGAATTTGATCAATTTTGGAATTTCGGTAGATTTTTAAAAATCGACATCCAAGTCAAATTTTCGCTGCAACTCCATCAACGCAGGATGTTTCTCTCGTAGGAAGCGCAGTTTATCCGTACTGGTGTACAGCTTTCCCTTTTCGTCCGGAACTTCTTCCTGCTGCTTGATAGTAATTGAAAAAGTGGTCGCTCCAGTAAATTTCCGAACCAAGCCAACCAATTCAGGTTTCATTTTTAAGGCAATATCCTCTTGAATGGATCCAGTGACTTGTAAAATGAGTTCTCCTTGGATCACTTGAATATCTTGATCCAATAGGGCGAGTTCTAGGTTTTTGTTGGCCGTTCGGTAGACCTCTTGGATGGAAAAAATAGCTTGATTTAGCAGATCTTGGGTCAGCACGAGCTCTTGCACTGGAGCAATAGGCGTATGCCTAGGCTCCTCTACCACTTCAGCCACTGGAGGCAACTCCTCATTGGATTTGGTTTCTCCCAATTTTTTGGTTTGCCCAAGGCTGGTTGGAATGGCAAAGGTGGGCTTTAACCCACTGGCCTTTGGTACTGAGGATACGTGGGAAGCTACCGGTTCAGGGGAAAGGGAAGGGGCAACAACAGGTGCTGGTAATGGTTTGGCGGAAGGTTGTGTTGGAGCTACAGGAGCAGGCTCCTCAATCAGGCTTTTTTTTTTGCATCTACCGCTGAAAGGGTAGCAAGGCGAAATGCCTGGGAGAGTTTGGCTATCTTCATCAGGGTCAATTCCACATGAAGCCGCTGGTTTTTGCTGGTCTTGTAGTGGATATCACACTGATTAGCCAAATTCAATGCGGAAAGCAGGAAGGACACCGATGCGCGGGCTGTCTGTTCGAGGTAGCGATCCTTTGCTGATTCAGACACTTGAAGGAGCTCCACGGTAGCTTCATCTTTCACTACCAAAAGATCGCGCAGGTGCTCACTCAATCCCACAATAAAGTTATGCCCGTCAAATCCTTTTTTGAGGATCTCATCAAAAAGTAAGAGCGTAGTCGAAATATTTTCCTCCAGAAGGGCATCTACGACTTTGAAGTAGTAGTCGTAATCCAGAATGTTTAGGTTGGAGATGGTCTCTTGGTAGGTTACCTTCTTCCCAGCGGAGTAGGTGACGATTAGGTCAAAAATGGATAGTGCATCCCGAAGGGCGCCATCGGCTTTGGTGGCGATCAGGCGTAGCGCTTCCTCTTCGTAATCTACCTCTTCCTTACCCGCAATGTACTTGAGGTGTTCAGCGATGTGCTTGATTTGAATTCGGTTGAAGTCAAATATCTGGCATCGGGAGAGAATGGTTGGGATGATTTTGTGTTTTTCCGTAGTAGCCAAGATAAAGATGGCATACTTTGGAGGCTCTTCCAGCGTCTTCAAAAAAGCATTGAAGGCTGCAGTAGAGAGCATGTGCACTTCATCGATGATGTAGACCTTGTATTCTCCTTTTTGAGGGGCGTAGCGTACCTGTTCGACCAGGTTACGGATATCGTCTACTGAGTTATTGGAAGCAGCATCGAGTTCGTAGACATTAAAAGAAGCGTTGTTTTGGAAAGAAACGCAGGCGTCACAGGTTCCACAAGCTTCAAAGTCTTTGGTGATCGACTCGCAGTTGATGGTTTTGGCAAGGATTCGGGCGCAGGTGGTCTTACCTACTCCTCTAGGCCCGCAAAAAAGAAACGCCTGAGCAAGGTGCTTGTTTTTAATAGCATTTTGAAGCGTAGTCGTGATGTGCTGCTGCCCAACGACACTCTTAAAATCTGCAGGTCTATATTTTCTTGCCGAAACGACGAAATTTTCCATCCCCGAAAGATATAAAAAAGTCGTTATTCTTGGATAGGGGATTTGGAATACGGGGAAGAATTTCTTTTCAAGCAAAGATGAATCTCCCGCAGAAGCAAGAGCCGAGAACCAAGAGATGAGACTTTTAATTCTGCCTCCAGTAAAATTCTGCCTTTGGTACCGAATTATTCTTGCGCCTTGTCTCTTGCCTCTCGTTTCTTGCCTCTTGTCTCTTGGCTCTCGGCTCTTATCTCTTGCCTCTTTCTTATTTTTTCGCGCAAAGGCGCAGAGACCTACCTGCGGAAGGCAGGCGCAAAGAAATCTAACCTCAAACGGATTCTCGCTTCTTGTCTCTTGGTTCTTGCTTCTTGATACTTGATACTGACTACTTGCTACTTGACACTCAAAAATGAACTTATTTATCCCTACTTTTGTAACCATTCAAAGGGGCTGACCGGTTTTGACAGTAGGTGTAATCATCGGGCTCGCATGCAGGCTGGAGTATGTATGGCCTTAAAAAATTCATACGAAAGACAAATGGCGAAACTTCTTACGCCATGGCTGCTTAATCTAACCTAATAGGATAGACTGCTTAAAGGGTTGAGTTACGAGAGTAATTCCCCAGCCACATCCCACCGTGTTTTGCCTGATCGGCGCGGGCTTGGGGTGTCGACTTGATCGGGCTGCGGCTTGTGATGCGATTAAGCAAGTCTAAGATCAATCGCTAAGCCAAGCTCAGGTGTGTCACCCAGCATAGATTGGTCGAAAACCCAACCGGTGACTAAGCATGTAGACGGTACGGTGTTTCCTTATCTGGACGCGAGTTCGACTCTCGCCAGCTCCACTCTTCACTCAAGCCTTGAGTAATTTTAGCCCTTCAGCATTCCCTGCTGGAGGGTTTTTTGATTTCACCGCACTACTCCTAGGTAATTTATTTCAAGCTATTTATCCCCTGTTTTGTAAAGGATATGCAGTAAGAATAAATAGAATTAGCTAAATTCCTTTCACCAAGTTCTCCTAGCCCAATCCCAACCCGATGAAACCTGTACTCCCAATCCTTTGCCTTGTCATCGCTCTCCTTTTCCAGAGCTGCTCTAAAGAAAATGAGGTAGACCTCCTCATTCACAATGCCCTAATCTACGATGGCACAGGTGCAGCCCCTTTTCTTGGGCAAGTGGGTGTCAAGGATGGGAAAATCGTCTATGTGGGGGAGGAAAAATCGCTCTCTGCTGACAAAACCCTAGATGCCGAAGGAAAAGTCCTAAGCCCAGGCTTCATCAACATGCTCTCTTGGGGCTACAACAGCCTGCTGGAAGATGGGCGCTCACTTTCTGACCTCAAGCAAGGGGTAACCTTAGAGGTTTTTGGCGAGGGCACCTCCCCAGGCCCATCCGGAAAGAAGGACAGCACCAACTACGAAACCTTTGGGGAGGCGATGGAAAAGCTCGCCACCAAAGGAGTTACTCCCAACATTGCCTCCTACCTAGGCGCGACTACAGTCCGAATTCAAACTGTGGGCTACGACAACCGACCTGCTACACCTGAGGAACTGGAAGCCATGAAGCAGCTGGTCATCCAGTCCATGGAAGAGGGAGCCTTAGGCATCGGCTCTTCCTTGATCTATGCCCCTGCTGATTATGCGCCTACGGAGGAACTCGTAGCGCTCTGTGCGGCATCCGCGCCCTACGGCGGACGCTACATTTCCCATATCCGCAACGAGGACCAGCGACTACTGGAGTCAGTCAATGAATTGATCCACATTGCTAAATCCGCGGGCGTACCCGCAGAAATCTACCACCTGAAGGCCTCTCGCCCGGCCAATTTTCACAAGTTGGATCAGGTGATTGCCAAGGTGGACTCGGCCCGAGCTGCCGGATTAGCAATCACAGCAGATATCTACACCTACAATGCCTCCTCCACCGGCTTGACGGGTGTGGTACCCACTTGGGTACAGGAAGGAGGTCATGAGGCCTGGATGAAGCGGATGCGTGATCCTGCGGCTAGAAAGCGTCTGCTCGAAGACTTACGGGCTGAATTGGGTCAGCAGCCCCCAAAAGACATCCTAATGGTGGGCTTTAAAAAAGATTCCATGGCCCGAATTTACCAGGGAAAAACCATCGCCGAAGCAGCTGTGATGCGAGGGCAGACCCCGGAAGAAACCGTCATTG
>CAYNIK010000001.1:0-34356 GCA_964397145.1 uncultured Limnohabitans sp. | reverse complement strand
TTTCCATGGTGGATTTCCATGGTACGTGCATCGATGTGTGGTTCCAATGCATCAAGTGCATAGGGAAGGGCAGGAAGTTGAAAAGCCATAAGATTAGGGTTTAATGAACGATAAAATTAACGAGTTCTACTGATTATGTCCTTAAAACCAGCTTTTTCTTGAAAAAGTTCTGCACGTTCACAAAGACTTTTTTCGAAGGCCTTGAAAAAAGTCAAGGAGTAATTGCTCCGATTCCTTCTCTAATAATCCTTCGGTCACTTTAGTTTTTGGATGAAGCATATGGGTATTGCACTGCCTATACCCTCGCTTGAGATCTTTGGCCCCGAGGTAGAGTTGACCCAACTGTGCCCAGTAAAGTGCTCCGGCACACATGGGACAGGGTTCGAGAGTGACGTAGAGGCTACACTCATTCAGGTATTTTCCCCCCAAGTAATTTGTCGCTGCTGTTACTGCCAAGATTTCGGCATGGGCTGTAACATCATTCAGCTTTTCGGTCTGGTTGTAGGCGCGAGCAATTATCTTGTTTTTGGCCACCACCACCGCCCCAACGGGTACTTCTCCTTCATCAAAAGCAATCTTTGCCTGCTTGAAGGCTTCATTCATGAAGTACTCGTGTGAAAAAAGGTCCAAAGTCTTTAGAAATTTAAGAGGGCCAAGATTTCTTCGCGAACTCCCTTATTGATTACAAAAGCAAGAATTAAAGAAACTATCAAGCCGGCAAATGCTTTGAACATGTCTTTTCTAGCCAATCGAAAAGCCCTTACCAACCAAGCGCTTCGTTTCTTTGCTTTCCCATGTTTGCCCAAGGCAATCGCAAATTCTCTACCAGCCAACAATCCAATAAACACCCAGGTAGTACTCATCGGCACGTTATTGTACATCTTGAAATAGAACAAAATCACCGCGTACACTAAATCCACCAAGGTGGCAGCGCGCACATCGGCTACATTTGTTTTTTCATTGATGATGTCCTGGATTTTGTCTCCTTTCAAGAAAAATATGAGCCCAAGCCCTAAGAATACAAACCCGGTATAGACTACAAATTCTAAGGTATTCAACTGTCTTGGAAGGAATACGGCAATGTTGGCTGCATCTTGCATAATCCATACCGCCCATAGCGTCCCGGATGTTAACCATTGCAAGACCATCCAATAGGACCTCGCCTGTCCTTTGAGGTAATTTTTAACAAAGCGCTCCAGCATAAACCACACAACAATTGCTAAACCAAAAGCCAGCACGTAACCCAAAAAGCTTTTGGTCATTACCGAAACAATAGTCCCTGCTTTGTAGGTAAAAACGTTGAGTAACAAAAATGTAGTAGACACGGGCCATCTCATTCGTGTCATGATCAACAACACGATAGGAGCTGCTAACTGTAGGAACACGAATTCTTCGGGTGCTTTTTCAAGCCCAGGCGTGCTCAGTAGCTGAAAGGAAACATCTCCATTGAAAACAACCCAACTGTAGGTGATCGTGGCAACCCAAATCAGACCAATAAAAATCCACAACCAATACCACTTGATCTTTTGGTTGGAAACGATAAAGGTTCCAATGGTCTGAATACTGTCATTGGCAATGGCGGAATAAGCTGCCAAAGCAAATCCAAACCACATGGCGGCATAGGTGTACTCGGTGATTAAGCCAGCTATGGAAACAAGAATCAGCGTGATGATTAAAAATGGCCGTTCGGTCTTGGTAAAATCAAAAATCGAATAGGTCTTTTTGGAAAGATTTTCCTGATTAATGTTTTGATCAATCAGCTTTTGCTTGGCCATGGGAGAAATTGAGATGAACTGGTTCCAAAAATAAATAAGTTATTCCGCAACACGTGTTATTAAATTGTTAAAAGAAAGAAAAACAATCCCCAAAAACAGAAATCTCAATTGATTTTAGGGAAAAAAAGACAATTTTTGTAATCATAGGGACAATCCAGATGAATTGTTCCTATGACTACAAAAATGGATAACTTGGAAAGGCAGGGGGGTCCTGCCACAGGAAATTTTTTACAGTATGCACAGGTATTCTTTGCCTTGTTGCTTTTCATTTTTGCCATTGACCTGCTTACCGTTGGCGTCGGGAACATCAATGGAGGCCTTGCATTAGAAATTCTTAATGCCACCCAAAATCCCTTTATCAGCCTATTCATAGGCTTATTGGTTACAGCATTAATTCAAAGTAGTTCGACCGTCACCGCAAGTGTGGTGGCAATCGTAGCTTCAGGAAATCTAACCCTACAACAAGCCGTTCCGATTGTATTGGGGGCCAATATCGGAACCACGCTTACCTCTACGCTCGTGTCCTTATCGTATCTGATGAATAAAAAGGAGTTTCGTCGAGCACTTTCTGCAGGGATTTCACACGATTTGTTCAACATCCTTTCGGTTTTTTTGCTTTTCCCCTTAGAAATTTACTTTGGATTTCTATCCAAAACTGCAAGCCATATTGCGGATTGGTTTGCTTCAGACAATTCCTTTGAAGGCCCCATTGTCTACAACCGAATGTTTACCCGATCTTGGACGGAGTGGGTGGTCACCCAGATCAACCAACCTGTGGTATCCATGATTTTGTCGATTATTCTTGTGTTTTTTGCAATCAAGGTCTTGTCCACTGCCATGTACAAATCCTTTATCAAAAACACATTTCAGGACATCAACAAGGTCATTTTTCAAAAAACGGGGCTGGCCTTTTTTTATGGACTTTTCTTTACTGCAGCCGTTCAATCCAGTACGGTGACTACATCTTTGGTAGTGCCACTGGTAGCCAGCAAAAAAGTAACCTTGAGTAAAGCTTTCCCATTCATCATTGGAGCAAACATTGGTACCACCATCACTGCTGTCATTGCCTCCATTTACAAGCCCGAAGCTGCCATTGCTCTAGCCTTGGTTCATGTTTTATTCAATAGTTTTGGAGCCTTGATCTTTTTACCTTTCTCCGGTATTCGAAAAATTCCGGTTTGGATTTCCAACTACATGGGAAGGATATCCTTGAAGTACCGGATCGTTGGCTTTGCTTACATCCTACTCACCTTTTTCATCATCCCATTCTTATTGATATACTTTACCAAGGGCTAACCTTTTTCACTCCGCCAAGCATCCATTAGGGATTTGGCCGAGCTTGTCCCCAAGCGATCCGCACCTGCTTGGATTAAGGCCAACGCTAGATCCAAGGTCTTTATTCCTCCACTCGCTTTGATGCCAACGGTAGAAGGAAGAACCTGACGCATCAGCTGGATATCCTCTACCCTCGCTCCAGAAGGCGCATACCCGGTAGAGGTTTTGACAAAGTCTGCTCCAGCATCCTGACAAATCAAGCATGCTTCCTGAATTTGTGCAGGACTCAAGTAGGCGGTTTCAATGATCACTTTTAGAATCTTTTCGGAGGCATGACTCACTTTTGCCAATTGGGCAAGTTCAATCTTTGGCCAAGTCATTCCCGAGTGGTAGGCTGTTTGGGACCAGACAACATCCAATTCATCCGCCCCAGCTTCAATGGCAGCGTGGGTCTGAGCAATTTTTGTCTCGGTGGTTTCATAACCGAAAGGAAAACCAATCACAGTAACCACTTGAATATCGTTCTCTCCAATCTCCCGCTTTGCTTTCTTTACCCAAAAGGGAGGCACACAAACCCCAATAAACTGTTCGGCAATCGCCTCTGCTAGTAAAAAATCAATTTCTCGCTCAGTGGCAGTGGGCTTGAGGAGGGTAGATTCAAGGTAACGGTTTAGTTTCATTTAAATCAATCAAATCGTGTCACTCACGTAATCACTCAGGTACATAAATTCCAAGGTCAAATCTCCATCTCTGGCGATGGTGGCTTTTTCGAGAATTGGAGAAATGGCTTTCCCCAATTCCGGGATTACCCAGTCCCGAAGCTGTCGGGCAAATTCAGCAGAGGATTCCCTAGGAAGTTCACAAGGTAAATTATCGATGGCCATCACCGAAATACTATCTTGCTTCCCGAAGGCGGGTAGCTCTTCTGCTGTGTGACGATCTACATCGTACACCGGATCCAAAATGGTAGAAGCGCGTCGTGTCGTGGGGATGGACCCATTGATATCACAGGTAATGTCTGCAATGACCGAAATAGCGAATTTAGGCGATTGGATAGCCTCCATCTCAAATAATCGTGGCGCGCACGGATCCCAATAGGCAGCGGCAATCAAAATTTCGCCCACTTGGGCAAAAGGCAAAAAGTGGCTTTCATAGGATTCAGGATTGGCATAAAAATGGGCCCTCTCAAATCCCCCATCCGACTTTCTTCGCAAGTAATCGGAAGAAGAAAGGCATACAAACACGGGTTCTTCGTAGTCCTTTTGGAGGAAATCTTGAGTCTGGACTTCTTGAATGCCTAGGATTTCTAAGATTTCTAGAACGCCTTTTCCTACTCGTCCACTTCCAGTGACAATGATTTTTATGGGAGGAAGGACGACTTTCTTCAACTCTACTTTTAAATCTTCCAAGTCCCTGCAGGCCATGGCTCTTTTCATCTCAAAAAGACCCGTCTTCATCCCATAGGTCCAAAACGCATTGTAGGCTCCTACAATTCCAGCCCATCGCCCAAAGGCAACTACCCTCTCCCCAGCTGGGTTCTTCAAGAGCTCATAATCAATTAAACGGATGGATTTGGCCAAGATAGCCTGAAGCAAGCCTTTATTTTTGGGTTGTTTTTTAATCGTATGAGAAAAGAAAAAATAGGTCTTTTCTGGAATCAATTGGTCAATAGGAACTTCTTTAACCCCAAATAGAATATCCGAATCCGAAAGGTCAGTAACTACCTCTATTCCACACCGCTGATACTCTGCTTCTGTGTAGCAACGGAATTCACTTTGTTCCACACAAATGGACAGGCTATCACCTACCTGTTTTTGTATTTCTTGTAGAATCTCTGGAGTAAATGGGGTACGTTGATCAGCAGGGATTTTTCCTTCTCGGATGATTCCTATTTTCATAAAAAGTAAGTCATTTGGGTGAATTGGTTCTGGCAAGTAGGCCCGCATTCGTTCATCCAAAAAACACTTCCTTACAAATGGGGCATTGCATCGACAAGTTAGAAAGAATTTTGAAGCCAAAGGCCTCTTGCCCCTCTAAAAAGGTAGGGCAAGGACCAAAAAAAGGGGCCAAAGCCCCTTTATCAATCTATTCCTAAGAAATCTACTTGAAAGATCAAGATGGAATTTTCTGGGATCTTATCGTTATTCTTCTGGTTGCTGTAACCATAAGGCGATGGAATAATGATGGTCGCCTTGGAGGTAGGTCTGAGTCGCTTGAATCCAATATCCCATCCCGTGATAACGGTAGAACCTCCCACCACAAAACTAAGTGGAGCATAGGTCCTCCCCTCCACAAATATATTGTTGAGCCGGGCAACTGCCTCATAAGAGGTGTCAAACACGGTCCCAGTAGCCATCAACTTTCCAATGTAATCCGTATACACCACTGTATTGTTGGTCGGGCGAGAACCTTTGCCTTCCTGTTGAACAATAACCACCACCCCACTTGGATCATGAATCCGGTAAATACTGTCTATTTTGGCCGTATCCAAGTAGGCGGCAATTTTCTTTCGATCAATGGCCAAGTTGCCTTCAAAATCATACGCTGGACCTTGATTAAAGGGATTAGGAGTCTCACAAGCACTTAAGCCCACTAGAGCAAAAAGGAAGAATACTAAAAGATTTCGCATCATGGATTTAAATTCGGGCCTTTTTTAACCTGTACAAGATCAAGTTCAAATATCAATGGCGAGTTTGCTGGAATAGATCCACTTGCCTGTGTTCCATAACCAAGCCTAGAAGGAAAAATCACAGTAGCCTTTTCGCCTGGGTGCATCATTGAAATGGCAAATTCAAATCCAGTGATGGTAAATCCATAGCCCACTGCGTAACGCAAAGGCTGGTAACGTCTCGTTGGATTGAAGATCCCATTATCTCTTGCAATCTGCTCGATGGAGGTATCAAAAACCTTCTTATTGAGATCCCTGCCAGTATAGTTGACGGTTACTGTATCTCCTCGCAATAGGTTGTTTCTATCTGGCTTTACTGAAACTTGCCAGAACATATAAAACCCTTCCACTGGCTCGCTGTATTCTTTCACACTTGCAATCGGGTTTTCTTGAAGATACTTTTCAATAGCTTCTTTGTCTCGCTGCAAAATGACTTCCTGCGTTTGATCAGAATCCACACAGGATAGCATAGCGAGTGCTCCTACAAGCAAGGTTAATGCGGCAAATAGTCTGGATTTCATAGGTTCTGGCTTACTTTTTTAGGGTTTATTCCTTATTTCTGAGCGTCTGTTACTTCTACGTCAAATACAAGAATAGAGTTTCCAGGGATATCTGCTCCCGCACCACCTTCGCCATAACCAAGTGGAGAAGGAATGATTAACTTGGCTTTAGATCCTTTTTTCAACAGCATCAAGCCTTCGTCCCAACCTGGAATCACTTGACCCATGCCTACATTCACTGGAAGGGGTTCGTAAGGGCGCTCAGGGTTAAATTTATTGTTTGCTTTGGCAAGTTCAGGCCAAGAAGTATCAAATAGGGGACCATCAAGTAAATAGCCAGCATAGTTTACATACAGGGTAGTACCTGGAGTAGTTGCCTCACCTGTTCCTTCTTTTTCAATCACGTAGTACAATCCACTTTGGGTCTTTTGTGCCTTCAAGTTGTTTTTAGTCAAGTAAGCTTCGATGGTTTTAGCCTCTTCCACAAGAAGTACTTTTGCTTTTTCTGCTGCTTTTTCCTGCTCTTTCTGCATAGCTTCCTCGTAGAATGCCTGCATTTCGGCTTCAGTCTTCACTTCGTACGCACCCAATCGCACCTTAATCAAATCGTCTTCCTTGATTGGAGCAGGTTGATTGCCACTGAAAATAATTTTTGCTGCTGCTTCGAAGGTAATCGAATCCCCTTTTCTCAAGCTTAGGAAGATTTCATCCATTCCATTCTGAGCCTTAATGGTATCGTTAGCCATCAAATACCCTGGAAAAGGCTGTGTCAACGTACTGTAAATCACAGAGTCCGACTGAGTTAAAATTTCAAGGTTGTACAATAGAAAATCACCATTGGCTGGCTTCTCTGTTCCTTCATTGATGTAGGTAAATTCAATGGCATCCTTCTCAGTTACCTTTGTTTTTTGGCAAGAAGATAGCGTGCTTACCCCAGTAACAAGGGCAAATAGGAGTACTAGGGATTTGTAATTTTTCATAAATGGATAGGTGAATTTCAAATTTTACTGTCTTTAGTTTAGGTCTAGGATACTGATTCGGAATGAAAAAGGTCGTCTTGATATTCTCGAACTAGAGATTCAAAGCGTGCAACTGTTTTCTTCAAGCTTAAGGAAGATTTTCCTCCAGAGGCGTTTTTATGTCCTCCACCTCCAAAGTGAGCCGCAGCAAACTTATTCACTGCCACATCCACACTCGAACGGAAGGAAATTTTTACCCCATCTTCTCGCTCAGAAAATAAAGCGGCTAACTTCACTCCATCCAAAGATAAGGCATAATTCACCAAACCTTCGGTGTCTCCAGTCTGGCTTTGATATTTTTTAAGATCTTTTTTACTAATCACAAAATAGGCGGTATGCAAATCTTCCCGAACAACCAACCGCCTCGTGATGGCAAAACCGATGAATTTGAGACGATTTAACGAATTGGAATCGTAAATCAAATTTGCAATTTCCGTCGCATTGGCTCCCGCTTCGAGCAATTCCGCTACGACCAAATGAACATTTTTTGTCGTATTGGGATGGCGAAATCCTCCCGTATCGGTCAAAATCCCCGCGTATAGGCAAGAAGCAATGTGCTTATCGATTAACTCCTTGTCCCCAAGAGAAACAATCAGTTCATAGACAAGCTCACAAGTAGCTGCTGCTTGCGTGCTCCACAACCTGTGGTGCGCAAAATCCTCCGGATCCTGGTGGTGATCAATGTTGACTATGAAGGCTTTGGATTGGCGAATCAATTCACCCAACTCATTTACTCGGTTCAACACAGAAAAGTCCAAACAGAAAATTAGTTCGGCTTTTTCCAATTTGACGAGGGCCTTCTTTCGATCTCCCTCTTTGGAAAAATCCAACACCGCATCGTTGCCCTTCATCCAGGTCAAAAAATAAGGATAGTCCGACGGCGTAATAACCGTCACCTCGTGGCCTTTTTTGATTAGGTAGTTAGCCAAACCCAAAGAAGACCCTAAGGCATCCGCATCAGGCTTCACATGGGTAGTAATGACAATTTTCCTAGGTGAGGAAAGTTTTTGAATAAACGTACCTAAAGCTTCCATTAATTTGATTCAGCTGCACTTTTGGCTCCGGAGGCAGCAAAGGTCAACAAATTTTAAACAATTCCCAAAGCATCAAATTTGCTGATAATGAAGCTTCTAGGATAGAATTCTAGATCTTCCATCTAAATATGAATCAAAAAGCGCTAATTTTGCAGCCGAAATAAACCAATGAAACTCCAAATCCCATGGCAGGAAACAGAACATTCACCATGATTAAGCCAGATGCTTTTCTAGCAGGCAACTCAGGTGCGATCTTGAAAATGATTGAAGAAGCAGGTTTTAAAATCGTTGCTTTGAAAGCTACCCGACTTACTCCGGAACTAGCAGGAAAATTCTATGAAGTACATAGCGAAAGACCATTCTACAAGGACCTTTGCACTTACATGTCTTCTGGGCCTATTTTTGCCGCTATCCTTGAAAAAACCAATGCTGTTGAAGATTTCCGAACCCTTATCGGGGCTACGAACCCAGCCAATGCAGCAGATGGAACTATTCGTAAAATCTTTGCAAAATCCATCGAGGCAAATGCAGTGCACGGATCTGACTCAGACGAGAATGCAGCCATTGAAGGCAGCTTCTTCTTCAACCAATACGAGCGCGTGCTTTAATCCACTCCTCAAAAAACGTAAAGAGCGGCCAACTAGGTCGCTCTTTTTTTTGCTCTATAAATCCATTTACTTTTTCAACTCAGGAATTTCTTCCGACATGATCTTTGCAGAAAGTAAGGCCAATGGGATGCCTCCACCTGGATGCACCGATCCACCACAGAAAAAGAGATTTTTGAGCTGAGAGGAAGAATTTGGGTGCCTCAGAAAAGCAGCAAATCGCGTATTTGAACTATTCCCATACAAGGCGCCATGCGCAGAGGAGGTCTTGGATTCAATACTCCTAGGATCTAAAATTTCCTCGAAGTCGATCAATTTTTCAATATCAGCATGCAAGAGACGGCTCAACTTGGCAAGAATATTTTTCCTGGCCTTGGTAATCAGTTGATCCCAATCTTGGCCCTGGTTATTCGGCACATTGATCATGGTAAACCAATTCATGCTCCCTGTAGGCGCATCGTCCGCTTTGGTGACGGAAGTACAGTTGATGTATACGGTAGGATCGGCATAAATGGTCCCCTGCTTGAAGATATGCACAAACTCTGTTTCGTAATCATCTGAAAAAAAGATGTTGTGCATGCCAATTTCCTCAAATACTTGAGTAATCCCCCAATAAAAAATCAATGCTGAGCTTGACTTAGGCTGCTCCAAAAGCTTTTTAGGCTGAACCTGCTTTTTGAGGATAGTCTTGTAGGCATTCACCATGTCCATGTTATTGACTACAAGATCTGCAGCTATATTTTCTCCTTGCACCCGTAAGCCACAGGCACGTCCCTTTTCCACCAAAATTTCTTCTACAGGGGCATTGAAATGGTAACGAACCCCCAAGGAAAGCGCTAGCTTGTACAAGCTCATGCTGATGTCATGCATGCCGCGTTTGGGAAAATAGGCTCCCAAGTTAAATTCAAGGTGGGGGATAATGGTCAGCGTCGCTGGAGTTTGGTAGGGATCGGAGCCATTGTACGTGGCGTAGCGATTGAAAAGCTGGACCAATTTGGGGTCTTTCAATAGCTTGGTATTGGAGGCGTGCATCGTGGAGAAAAGCCCCAATTTTCCCAAATTCAAATAGGCCTTTAGTGCTTGCGGACCAAGCCAAGTGGCCACCTTACGTAGCGAACGGTGCATAAATAAGGGGGCAAGGTGCTCGTAAATAAATGAAGAGCGCTTCAATACCTCCTTGATTCCCAGATCAGAAACTCCGAGTTGGGTGGCTACCTCTGTGGCAAATCGATCCGGGTCTGCCCAAGCCTTGACCTTTTTTCCATCTTCCCAAAAATAATGACAGACCACCTCCAGACGCTCGTATTCAAAATGCTCCTTCGGGTTTTGACCAGCCAAAAGAAACAATTCTTCCACCTGTTCGGGTAGCGTAAATAAGGAAGGCCCTGCATCAAAACGGTACCCTTTTCCTTCTATCGCGGAAAGCTTTCCACCAGGATACGCATTGGCTTCAAAAACCTCCACCTGATAGCCTTTGACCGCCAATCGAATGGAGGAGGCAATGCCTGCTATACCTGAACCAACAACAACCGCTTTTTTCATGGAGTAAAGGAGATGGATATAAATCAGATTTTCAAGGCAAATTGTTTCAACAGTTCTGAAAAATACCTCCTCAGGATACTTCTATCGGAACAGAATTCGCCAAGCTATTTCCAAAAGGTAAGGGGGCCATCACCTGCCAGCGGTTTTCCACTTTTTTCATTAAATAGGCCCGATCGACCAAAAATTCCCCTAGAATCAAATTCTGGCGGGCAAACTCAAGTACCTCATCAAAATGCATTGGCTTTAGATCCTTGTAGGCCAAGGTCAGATGGGGTTGATAATTT
The DNA here is from genome assembly GCA_964397145.1 of uncultured Limnohabitans sp. Classification (GTDB taxonomy): domain Bacteria; phylum Bacteroidota; class Bacteroidia; order Cytophagales; family Cyclobacteriaceae; genus Algoriphagus. The sequence continues at coordinate 23,654 of CAYNIK010000001.1, read as the reverse complement.
CGGTCGCTGAGCTCTTCTACCAAATGAAGTGATCTCTTGCAAAAGCTACGGAGGGTTGTTTGGAGCTGCATCAAGGATTCGGATGAAGCCACTTGTTGGTGTATATTTCTCCTCCCAAAATGTCCGATACGAGTTAGCTTGAGCTGAAAGGGGGCCTGGGCCTCCAAGGCGGTAGTGAGTCGCGCAGCCAATTCCAGTTCTTTTGCTTCTTTGTACCGAAAAGGCATTTTTAGGGTAAGATGAGTCGGTGCTTGAAGGGCGTATTTTACTTGAAATTGATCCGCAAAGCCTTGTTTAAGTGTTTTAAATTGGGCTTCTAGGGTGGCGGGTGGAAGTAGTCCAATAAAGTACTTACCTAGTCCTTTCATGCCTGATTCTCCGCTTTTTCTCCGGGCTTTACACAAAAGAAGCAGGCTTGATCCCCTTTTCCTTCTTGATTGTATTGAATGGCTTGGTTCTCCCATTCTTCTAGCTGCTGACTGGAAAAATAACTATCGATTTTGCTGCGGTCCAACCTTTCGCCATGTTCGTACAATCCTGTACCCCAAAACTGGAAAGCGGTAGAATCAAAAAGAATTTCGTTCACCTCAAAACCACATCGTTTGGCAGCTCTCTCAAAACCCTGGATGCTTGGTATCGACAGGTGTCTAGGCGCATCCAATTGAACCCAAAGCGCTTGTTTTTCTTTCCAAACTGCAGCATCTGCCACAGGACAGCGCACCAAAAGCCTACCCCCGGGATTTAATCGCTCGAAGCAAGTACTAAGCACCGATTCGGGGTCAGCGAGGTGCTCAAAAGAATGATGAAGCATCAACAGATCAAATTTGAGATCTGTCTGCCCCAAGTCTTGTTTCCAAAGTGTCAGGCCAGGAGCCAATTGTTCCTGTTTTTCCAAGTAAGGATCAAATCCATGCAACTCTTTAAATCCAGCCACATGCAATTCATACAGGAGCTGTCCATTGCCACAACCCACATCAGCGATGCGGTCTGTGAACTGAGGATTGAGTTTTTTGAGCCAATACCCTCCAAATCGGGGAGAAAACAAGGAATAACCAGTGGCTAAAAAAGCATGCATTCGAAGTTTTTTGAGGAAATTTCGCAATCCACCAGAAGGCTGCAGTCGTCCTAGGGAGTAGTAATCACTAGGATAATACGGACTAAGATCTTGAGGAATAGTAAGGAGTTGGATGGAGCCGCAATCGGAACAAGTGGCATAGGTAAATTCCCCTGCTAATCCGAGCATGCGCTCTGTCGCTAAAAAAGTGGTTCCCTGAGTTGAATGACAGTAATGACAGCTGTACCCCAAATCAATAGGCATTTTCACGATTGAAGAGTAACTCGTACACGGTCTTGACCATGATCTCCATGTCTAGAAGAAAGGACCAATTGTGGATATAAAAATAATCCAATCGTACTCGAGAACGAATTTGGAAGGAGTTTTCTATTTCCCCTCGGTAACCCCTAACCTGTGCCAATCCTGTGATACCGGGCTTGATTTTATGACGCGAATTGTATCGCTCAATTTGAGTTCGAAAGGTATCGTTCATGGGCAAAGTATGGGGTCTAGGACCGACAATTGACATGCTGCCCATGAGCACATTCAAAAACTGAGGCATCTCATCCAAAGAAGTATTGCGTAGGAAAGCCCCAATTCGAGTTACTCGAGGATCGTTTTTAGTAGCCTGATGCGAATCGGCATAATCATTTGGCGTCATCGAACGAAATTTGAGGCAATTGAATACCTTGTTGTTTAATCCATTTCGCTTCTGAATAAAAAATACAGGCCCCCTAGACTCTAATTTGATCAACAATCCAACCAATGGAATGAGCCAAGAAAGGATAAAAATCGTCACCATACTGGCAAAGGCAAGATCAAAGACGCGCTTGGCAAAGCTATTCAATGGATGATCGAGCGGTATATCGTTGACATTGATAACAAAAAAATCACCATAGCGAGAAAAGGAAAGGCTTTTTTCCAATTGGAGACTTTTCCCCGGAATCATCTTGACCTTGATGTAATGCTCATCTGCAAAATCAATCACTCGCTTCACCAAGCTTACATCCAGCTTTTCATGAATATAGATCAAATCAAGATCCATTTTTGGCGCTTTTTCAAACAACTCCTCGATCGCCCCTCTAGTTTGTTCGCAATCGGATTGATCATCAAAGTAGCCTAAAAAATTGATCCCAAAATCCTTACGAATACGAAGGACATCCACCAATCTAGGACTGGTACTTCCTTTTCCAACGATAATTGCGTTTTGGTAATTATTCCCCGAGGCTCGGTATTTTTTCAGAATTATATGAACGGCCACTCGAAAAAATCCCATCAAAACCCCAAGAGTCAATCCCAAGGCGCCAATTTGAATCCATCGGTAATTGCCTTCTTGAAGTGGGGTCCACAAGATGGCCGTAGCTCCTAAAAACCAAATTAAGGTGACAAAAAAGCTACTTAATGTCTTATCGTACTCGTCTGTACGCCCTATTTTGTAATCTTTTCGTAAACTGGAAATTAAAATCCAAAGCAAAGCCAAAGGCAAAAAGGCAGAGAATTCGGTTTTCCCCAATACCTGATAACGCTGTAAAAAAGCGTTGGCAATCGCCATAGAAAGTAAGGAGGCCAAAAAATCACTGACCGTAAACAGCCAGGGAAAATACGTATCAAATCTTCTCTTCATAAAAATCTAAACCTAGTACCCCTCATTTTGACAGAAAATTTGACAAAAAAACAGGGCTGAGGAAGGAAACCTCGTAAAATTAAGAAAGAAATTCTCAAGGCTTATTACTTTTGGAGATATTTCTAACCTTCCAAGGCACAAAAAGTACATGTCCTCCCTTTTTCATTTTTTTGCTTCCTCCGATAACCCCCAATCTTTAGGCTTTAAGTTTCGCAGAAAAAGGCTACAGGAATTCGAAAAACTATTCTTTACCCATTTTGATGGGGCGGAAAAAATAGAAATCTTGGACTTGGGGGGAACGGACTATTTTTGGCAACATAGTAAACTGCTTTCACATCCAGGGGTTCGCATCACCTTACTCAACCTCCACTTGGAACAAACAAGCCATCCTGCGATTCAAGCAGTGAGAGGCGATGCTACCCGTATGCCAGAATTTGGCGCGGGCAGTTTCGACTTGGTTTTCTCCAACTCCGTGATTGAGCACTTGTATACCTGGGAAAATCAGCGAAAAATGGCTTCAGAAATCCTTCGGGTAGGCAAAAGTCATTTCATCCAAACCCCCAATGCCTATTTTCCGATTGAGGCGCACTATGCGCTGCCCTTTGCACAGTATTATCCGAAGGGTCTCCTTCACTATATCCTTACCCAAACCAAGTTGAGCCGATTGAAGCGATGGGATGCAGCTGAGGCCAGTCAATACCAGGATGAAATCCGCTTGCTCAATGAATCGGAAATGAAGCGCTTATTTCCAGGATCTACTATCCTTAAAGAAAAAGCATTGGGACTTACCAAATCGCTGACTGCTCACAACCTCCGCTAATCCGCAAATTGCAGTCGGACGAGGTTGGCATAGATGCCGGAAGTATCTTGGACGAGTTCCTGATGATTGCCTTGCTCCACAATCTTTCCCTCAGCCAAAACATAAATGCGATCCACCTTTCGGATTGTAGCCAGTCGATGCGCAATAATTAAGGTGGTTCTTCCTTTCATCAATTCATTCAGGGCTTCTTGAACTAAGGCCTCTGATTCCGCATCTAAGGAGGAGGTGGCCTCATCCAAAATCAAAATTGCCGGATCTTTCAAGATCGCCCGTGCAATGGCCACCCGTTGCCGCTGACCACCAGAAAGTTTGATTCCTCGCTCGCCCACCAAAGTATCTAGGCCCTCGGGAAACTGGGATATAAACTGCCAGGCGTTTGCTTTTTTAGCGGCGGTGATGATTTCTTCTTCCGTTGCCCCAGGCTTTGCATAGGCAATATTTTCTCGGATACTTCCTCCAAACAACAAGACTTCTTGAGGCACGATTCCTATTTTACTGCGTAGAGAGGCTAATTCCCAGTGGGTTAGCGGCTTTCCATCAATTCGAATTTGTCCTTTGGTGGCTTCGTAAAATCGGAGGAGCAACTGAATAATGGTTGATTTTCCAGCTCCTGATGGACCTACAAGCGCTACTTTTTCCCCTGACTGAATCTGAAAAGACAGGCCTTGCAAGACTCCCACTTCAGGTCGAGTAGGGTAATGAAAACCTACCGCATCAAATTCAATATCTCCTTTAAATTTCCCAATCGGTTCGCCCGAAGCTACCTCCTCCTCTTCCTCCAATAGTTCAACTACACGCTCTGAACTTCCGATTGCTTTTTGCAATTGGCTGTAAATGTCTCCTAGGCCTGCAATGGAACCCCCTATAAAGGTGGTGTAGAGCACAAAGGAAACCAATTCCCCAACGCTCATTTCACCTGAGGCCACCAAACTAGCACCATACCACATCACCCCTACAATCCCACCAAACAACGCAAAGATGATGAAGGAAATAAAGGCTCCCCGATACTTGGCCGCAGCTAAAGCTACATGGACCACTTTTTCCAATCCTTTGCCATACCGATTCACTTCATAGGCCTCGCCCACAAAGGATTTGACGGTATTGATAGACTGCAAGGTTTCTTCTACGATGACATTCGCCGCTGCAAGTTCATCTTGAGTTTTTTTGGATAATCGGCGAATAAACTTCCCAAAAATCAAAGCAAACAGAACCAGCACTGGAAAGGTAGCCAACATGAACACCGTCAGCTTGGGCGTGTTGATCAGCAAAAAAGCAACGCCTGCCACTAAGGTTACTACCTGTCTAAAGAGCTCTGCAAGCGTGGTAGAAAAGGTGTCCTGGAGCAAACCCACGTCCGAGGTAATGCGGCTAATGAGTTCCCCAGTACGGCGCTTATCAAAAAAAGGAAGTGGAAGACGGACCAATCGACCATACACCGCGAGTCGAATGTCACGCATGGCCTTTTCAGATACCAAGGCAAACAACCATACTCGAAAGAAGGAGAAGATGCTTTGCAAGGCCAGAATGCCAAGCAATAGCAAGGCAATGTGGTGGATATCCGAAAAAATCCAGGCCGAACCCTGAGCTGTATCAATCAATTTACCTGCTACAAAAGGGAAGCTTAACAGAGTAAGCGAAGAAAACAACAGAAAAAGAAGCCCTGCAAAAAAGGCACCCTTGTAGGGGGTCAGAAACTTAAAAATCTGGTTCAACTTGCTTAGGTTCTGCTTGTTGAGCTTTCTTTTTTCTTCGGGCTCTAATGCAGTGCCTCGTTGCTTTGCCATAGGTTCGGTAGCTATTCAGGCTACAAAAATACAGTTTTCGAAGTGGATTTGATTAGAAAACTTGGGTCAAATGCCAAGTGGCCCGATCAATACCCCAGCCTTTTTACCAAATCTTCTCCCAAAGCGGCGGAGTGCTTAAATCCATGTCCCGAACAAGCAGATACCCAAAGAAAATTCGGGTTGCCCTCCATCTCCTCCACCACAAAACGCGCATCTTCGGTGAGCGTATAAAAGCAGACGGAGGTCTTTAGCACTTGTTTTTTTACTCCTTTCAATTTTCCCTCCACCTTGGTCTGCCAAAAAATTTCCTGCTCCTCTAGGCTTACTTCTCGACTCAACTGATCGGGATGGTCTACTTCTACAAAGGATTCGGAGGCCATCTTGATGGTCTTCCCATCTAGGGAGGGAAAGCCATAAATGAACTCTTCAGGAGATGACCCATAACCCCACATCCATACAGGATAGCGCTGCCAGTCCGTAAACCCGGCATCAATCGCAAGCCAATACAGAACTTGTCGGCAGATGGAAAATCTCTTTTTGACAGGATTGGGAAGAAAATCCTTCACCCATCCCCCTGCACTAAGAATTACCTGTTTGGCGAGCACTTCCTTCCCCTCAAGTTGAATTCGGAAATGTGCTCCTTCGGATTGAATGGAATTTACCTTGGAGGAAGTCCAAATCGCTGCTCCTTGTTTTTTGGCCAAGTCCAACTGGGTTTCTATCGCCACTTCTGGGAAAAGATAACCAGCCTCTTCCTCCCAATAGACCTTCCCTGTAGCGGGAAGTTGAAAGGCAGGATAGTTGGTAGATGCTTCGGCCAAATCGAGGACACGGTGGGAAACGGACTGGTTCTGAGCATACCGTAGGGTGCGCTCCCAAAAGCCCTCTACTCCATGTTTGGACCAGGGATTTGCCCCCGAATCGAGAAGAATTCCACCAGTTTTGGTTCGGATTTTCTTTCCGGATAAGGCTTCTAATTCCGCCCAAATCTCATGAGAACGCTTGGCCAAAGTCACATACTCTTCCCCTTCACCCACAGCAAGGCGCGTAATGCGCGTTTCTCCATGACTAGATCCAAAAGTATGGGGCGGTTCAAATTGATCTATCCCCAAAACGTTGATGCCTCGTTTGCTCAATTGGTAGAGCGTAGCGCAACCTACGGCACCCAAGCCAACGACCACCACTTCATAACTAGCTGTTTTCATGCAGCCATATTACTACAAAATATAAAGGAAAGAAAAAGGAGGTCGACCAGAAAGGGTCCCTTGGACTAGCGGTCTTCCTACAGCTCCTTCAGCGGATCAACTTGCGAGGCAATCCACGCAGGACGCCAAGAAGCTGCTAAAGTAATCCCTACTACGGCCAAACTTACCCAAACCAGATCAGGCCAATGGACCCGCACGGGATAGGCATCCACCACCCCAGAGGAGATACCTAGGGAGATTAGTCCAAATTTTTCCTGAGCACCTACCAGAAGGAGGCCCAATACCAATCCCAAAACTGCTCCCGAAAAGGCAATCAAGGCTCCTTGCTTCAAGAAAATACCCCGAATGAGTGCATTTTTTGCCCCCATGGCTTTCAGTACTGCCAGGTCTTTTTTCTTCTCAATAGCCAGCATACTCAACGAAAAGAAAATGTTGAAGGAGGCGAGGGCCAGAATAAAGGTGAGCGTGAGAAAAACAACTAGTTTTTCCAGTTTCACCGTGCGAATCAGCGTAGCATGCTGTTCATCTGCATTTTTCACCACAAAATCGGAACCTAGCTTCGCTTGTACAGCTTGCTGTACACTGGAAATGGAGTATTCCGGATCCACCTTAAGTTCAAGGGCGGTGCGCTTTTGACCATAGCCGAGGAGGTCCTTGAAAAAATCAAGGCGAACGAGGACATATTCGTTATCCACTCCTTGTTCAATACTAAAAAAGCCTCGAGGCTCCACCTGTCCGGAAGCATACAGTTGATTGGGGTCCAAGGAAGCTGCAGATTTGGGAGCTTTGGGATAGTAAATATTCAAGACCGCGTTGATATCGTCCAGGTTGGCGGATAAGGCAAAGGCAACCCCTCTTCCGAGCAGGGCCCCAGGCCTAAGGCTATCGCCTAAGGTCGTATCTCCCCAAAAATATCCTTTCGAAAAACGGTCGTGTTCAAAGTAGTTGTCCGACACAGCCTTGACCCGGGCTACATGTTGATTTCCCCGATATTCAAGCAAGGCATTGTCTTCAATCACTTCAGTGATGACTTCTACACCTGCTACCTGACGGAGGGCTTGTAGCCATTCCTCAGTGACCTCAAAACTTTTACCTGAACTGGGTGTAACCTGAAGTTCCGAATCAAAACTTGAAAAAAGTCCGCGGATCAGATCTTCCAATCCATTGAACACAGATAGTACTGCCACTAGGGCCATCGTACTGATAGCCACACCCACCATCGAAATCAAGGAGAGGATGGTGATGAAGTTTTGCTTTTTTTTGCTGCGGAAATATCTGCCGGCAATAAAAGAACTTGTGTTCACGGATAAAATTGAATTTAATCCTCTTCCTCCTCCTCTTCTGGAGCAGGTGGGATGTGGAGGTCTGAAATCACCTTGTCCATGTGCTGCGCATAGGTGGCAGATTCATCTGAAAAGAATGCCAATTCCGGAATTACCCGAACAGACTTCCCGATTCGCTTGGCCAATGCATGCCGAATTTCTTTCTTTTGTGCATTGATCGCATCAAAACTTGCCTTAGGATCTGGCAACAAAAAACTAAGGTAAGCTTTGGCAAACCCCAAATCTGGGCTCATCATGACCCGCGTAATGGTCACCAATGTGGATCCAACCAGGTGCTTGGCCTCTTTTTGAAAAATGTCGCCCAGTTCCTTTTGAATTAACTTGGCATATTTTAATTGTCTTTTGCTTTCCATCTGAAGTATTTATGATGCAAATTTAGCGAAATACTTGGGCATGCTTTAATTTCGAGTCAAAACCAATTTTCCCCGATCCACCTTGTTCAGTTTTTTTAGAGTAAACGACCCCTTTCGCCTAGTTGGAATACTGCTTTATGTGGTCTTATTCAGTGTAATCTCTTGGGTTTTTTTCTCATTTCCAAGCACTACACCTACGCTGATGTGGATGGTCTTAGGCGAACGTCTCAGTGAAGGACATCTACTTTATGTAGATGTGATCGACGATACAGGTCCGCTCTCTGCTGGAATATTCACAGGTCTTCACCTCTTGTTTGGAAGAAGTGAGCTTGCTTACCTTTTTCTAGGTAAGATTTTCGTCCTGTTCCAGATTTATTACTGGAACAGCACCTTAATCAAGTACCGCGTATTTGACGAAAACACCTACTTGCCCGCCATCGTCATGGCTGCCTTGTTTCATTTTTCCTTTGACCTGATGTACTTATCCCCAACCCTACTCGGGAGTACATTTCTATTGCTGGCATTTGGACAGCTTTTTTCCCATACCGTGCTTCAAAAAGAAACGAGTGAGTCTACCCTTCTCATTGGAATTTATGGAGGCCTCGCGACTGGCTTCCATTGGAACTTTGTCTTCTTTCTTCCCTTTCTAATCTTTACTGGTTTGGCGGTGTCAAGCTTTACCATCCGCCAACTTTTTCTTTCCATCATGGGATTTTTACTTCCCATCTTGCTGATTTTGGTGTTTTATTTTTGGAATGACGGGTTGGAACAAGCCCTACAAGTATGGCCGATAGTCTTCACCTATCCCAACTATGCATTCCAACCTTACCTCAGTTGGCTTGCGCCGGGTGCCCTTCCACTTGTGCTTGCCTTGGCAGGTTATTTAATTGGCTCCTTTTTTCGCGGAGCGACAATCAATCAACAAAAACAACGGCAGCTTATCCTGATCTGGCTCCTCTTTTCTGCTGGTTTATTTTTTCTGGTAAAAAATACCGCTTCCTATCAGCTGGTCGTATTTCTACCTGCGATGAGCTATTTTATCACCCAGTTCTTTCTTCATTTCAGCTGGACTTTGCTGCTTCGTCCTGCGTTTTTTGGATTAATCCTCGCAATGCCCCTTTGGGCGTTGAATTATTGGTCAGAACGTGTAGGAATTGACACTTCCTACTTCGTGACCGCTTCTTACGAATCGGAAAATCTCAACCCAACAGGCGTGATGGTTTTGGAAGAGGACCCGACCCCATACCTCACCCACTCCTTGGATGGACCCTTTTTAAATTTCCACATGTCTGCGAGCTACCTCAACCAAGAAAAAACCTTGCAACAAAAAGCACAGGTATTCCAAATGATTCGCCGACAGCAGCCTGAACAGGTTTATGATAGGCAAGGACTATTTAAAGCGCTTCTAGAAGAATTGCCTGCCCTCAAAGAATTCTATTCGGAAGGTAAAGCAGGAAGTTATTCCAAAAAATAGACACTAGGTGCTGAATTTCGACGTTAGCAGCTTGAACCAAAAAAGTGGTCTCCAATTAATCCTAAGATGAAAAAATTCCTGTCTCTATTTCTCAGCCTAGGCACGCTCAGCCTATTGGGAATGGGCTGTGCCACGACAGCCCAACTCGCCCCCCCCACTAACAATACGATGAGTGCTGTAATGCGAACTCGCCCCTTGTCGGAAAAAGAAAGTCTTCGATGGTCACATTTGGATCCCATCCAAGATACAGTCCCCGGGATGAGTATAGATCGTGCGTATGCTGAAGTGGTCAAAAAAAGGAAAGGGAGTCCTGTAGTCGTAGCCATCATTGACTCAGGGATAGACTTAGCCCACGAAGATCTCGAAAACCTACTTTGGAAAAATCCAGGGGAAATCGCTGGGGATGGCCTTGACAACGATCAAAACGGATACGTTGACGACGTGCATGGATATAACTTTCTTGGAGAATCTTCCTACGAGCAAATGGAGTTTGTGCGTATTGTAGCGAAAAAAATAGGGGATTCAGCCCTTCAGAACAAAGCCAATGCCCACTTAGAACCCCTAGTTGCAGAAGCAAAGACCGCAGTCCTACAATTCCAACAAATTGAACAACTCGTACGCACGGCGCATGAGAACATTCAAAAAAAACTGGGGAAGGAATACTACACACTAGAAGATCTTGAAAAATACGAAGCCAAAAACGAGGAAGAAGAACAAGTGCTCGGACTTCTGACTCAGGTAATGGCTATGGGACAGGATATTCCAGCGGCATTGACTGAATTACAGGAAGGAATCAACTATTACCAATCGCAGTTGGAGTACAACCTCAATTTGGAGTTTGATGGCAGAAAATCCGTAGGAGACAATCCTTACGACATCAAAGAGCTGGGCTATGGCAACGGCAATCCAAGCTATAAGCTCGAAGAAGAGAGCCATGGCACCCATGTAGCTGGAATTCTTGCTGCCAATCGAACCAACAAAAAAGGAGTGAAGGGGGTAGCGGAGAATGTAAAGTTAATGGCCCTACGAGCCGTCCCGGATGGAGACGAATACGACAAAGACATTGCCCTTGCCATTCGCTATGCCGTAGACCAGGGAGCGAAAGTGATCAATGCGAGCTTTGGTAAAAAATTCTCCCCCAATGCCGGTTGGGTTCAAGACGCGCTACGCTATGCCGCTGCCAAGGACGTGCTTTTTGTCCATGCCGCTGGAAACGATGGATTGGATTTGGATCTTCCTGAAAATTCAAATTTTCCAAATGACGCATATAGTCTGAGCGGAACGGCTACCGAAGACAATTATTTGAGTGTAGGAGCATTGACTCCCTATTATGGGCCAGACATGATTGCTTCCTTTTCTAACTATGGAAAAAAAGGGGTGGATATTTTTGCTCCCGGAGATGAGATTTATTCCACGCTACCCAATTCGAAGTATGGGGTAGAAGGTGGCACGTCCATGGCTGCACCTGCGGTAGCGGGCATGGCTGCGTTGATCCGTTCCTTGTATCCTCAGCTTACTGCTGTACAGGTGAAGCGCATCATTCTAGATTCTGGGCTATCCGTCCCCATGAAAGTTCGTATAGGAGAATTGGAGTTCGGCTTAGCTGAGCTTTGTGTGTCGGGCAAAATTGCCAACCTCTACACTGCACTCCTTCTTGCAGAGCAGGTAGCTGCAGAAAAATAGAAAGGATTATCCCCAATCAAGTGATCCTAAAAATAAGCCTTTAGTTCAGGATAATCGTCCACGGCTGACAGACCACTGCTCACTTTCTTGAACTTCAACTCTTTTTTGGATTAGTACTGCCTCTAATTTCCTCTCAATGGCTGCTTTAAAAAAAAGGGTCTTGATGAATCAAGACCCTTTTTTGTGGGTTAGGTACAGGCAATTTTATTCACCCTACTTTGGTGCCTACCTCCTTCAAAAGGGGTAGTCAAAAAGATTTCAGCTAGTCGTTCTGCCAATTCATAGGAGATAAAGCGCGCGGGCAAAGCAAGCACATTGGCATCGTTGTGCTGCCGAGCCAAGGCAGCTAGTTCTTCATTCCAGCAGAGTGCTGCACGGATCCCTTGGTGCTTGTTGGCGGTAATGGCGACCCCATTTCCGCTTCCACAAATCACAATTCCAAAATCAAATTCTCCAGCCTCCATTGCCTTGGTCAGCGGGTGGACATAATCTGGATAATCCACAGATTCGGTTGTAAAGGGACCGAAATCCTTCACTGTATAGCCAAGTGTAAGCAAGTGCTGTTGCAACTGCTCTTTATAGCCTACTCCAGCGTGATCCCCACCAATTGCGATTCGTCCTGCCATACTAAGAATGAGATTCGTTGTTTCGTTCAAATTCGGCTTCCTTTAGTGCTCTTTTGCGCTCAAGACCTTTTGCGATGAAAATCCCTACTTCATACAAGACGAGGATTGGCATAGCAATTAACAACTGACTTACCACATCTGGAGGGGTGATGACAGCCGATACAATCAAAATAACCACAACGGAATGCTTTCGATACGCTTTCAGCATTTTGGAGGTAACCAAACCTGACATCGACAAAAAGTAAACCACTACGGGCAGTTGGAACATGAGGGCCGAAGCCAAAACCAACATCGATAAGGTAGACACATAAGAGGTAATGTCAAACTCATTGGCAATGCTGGGGTCCAATTGATAGTTGGCCAGAAAGTTGATCGACATGGGAGTAAGCACATAGTACCCAAATGCTGCTCCTGAAAGAAAGAGAAAGCTAACAAAGAACACCGCTCCGCGAGCTGCACTTCGCTCCTTATCGTACAATCCGGGACTGATAAATCGCCAAACCTCCCAAAACAAATAGGGAAATGCAGCAATCAAGCCTACCACCATACTCGAAGTCATGTGCATGGAGAATTGGCCCGTCATCTGCCGGCTTTGGATGGTAAAGGGCAATTCGTCGATACAAAGTGCGGGAAGACCCAAGTAATTTCCTAAGTCACACAACACTCGGTAGGTGAAAAAGTCAACTTTTGATGGCCCAAGAATCAACACTCCAAAAACAAAATCTTTGGCAATGAAGGCAGCCACTGAAAAGATAAGCACAGCAGATACCGAACGTAGTAAATGCCATCTTAAGGCTTCCAAATGGTCCAAAAAGGACATTCCTTCCTCTTCTTCTTGGTATTGATCTAGTGCCACGTGGATTGGGAAAAATTAGTACAATGGAAATTTAACCATCCAAGTATTGACTTCGGACTTGATCTTTGCCAATGCGGCCTCGTCCTGGTGATGCTGAAGTGCCCGATCGATCAACTCCACAATTTTTTTCATGTCCGCTTCCTTCAAGCCACGTGTAGTCACGGCGGCAGTTCCTACGCGCATACCAGAAGTCACAAAAGGTGATTTGGTATCAAAAGGGACCATGTTTTTGTTGATGGTAATGTCCACCTTTCCGAGGGTCTCTTCTGCAAGCTTACCCGTCAAATCTTTGTTTCTGAGATCGATTAACATGAGGTGGTTGTCTGTTCCTCCGGAAATCAATTGATAACCGCGAGCAACAAACTCAGCTGCCATCACGGATGCATTCAATTTCACCTGAACCACATAGTCCATGTATTCATCTGAAAGCGCTTCTTCAAAAGCGACGGCCTTGGCAGCAATGATGTGTTCCAATGGCCCACCTTGTGTGCCAGGGAAAACCCCCATATCCAACAATGAAGACATTTTTTTGATTTCACCCTTTGGTGTAGTCAATCCCCAAGGGTTATCGAAATCTTCACGCATAAGGATCAATCCCCCTCTAGGTCCTCTCAAAGTTTTGTGCGTAGTGGTGGTTACAATATGGCAATGCTCCAAAGGATCATTGAGTAAGCCTCTTGCAATTAGTCCAGATGGGTGGGAGATATCTGCCAAAAGCAAGGCATCCACTTCATCTGCGATTTCACGTAAACGCGCATAGTCCCAATCTCTAGAATAGGCCGATGCCCCACAGATAATCATTTTTGGTTGCACTGCTAGCGCTTTCTCCGCTACTTTATCGTAATCAATCCTACCAGTAGCTTCCTCCACCCCATAAAAATTAGCCTGATAGAGCTTCCCAGAGAAATTAACAGGTGAACCATGGGTCAAGTGTCCTCCATGCGAGAGGTCAAATCCCAAAATTGCATCACCAGGATTCAAGCAAGCAAGCATCACAGCAGCATTTGCTTGTGCGCCTGAGTGAGGCTGTACGTTGGCCCAAGAAGCACCAAATAATTTCTTGGCGCGATCAATGGCGAGTTGCTCAATCTCATCGACTACCTCACAGCCCCCGTAGTAACGCTTGCTAGGAAGGCCTTCTGCATACTTATTGGTCAGTACACTACCCGCCGCTTCCATGACTTGCTTGGAAGTGAAGTTTTCAGAAGCAATCAACTCAATGCCTCTTCTTTGTCTGTCTTCTTCTTTGGAAATAAGGTCGAAAATCAAGGAATCTCTTTTCATAATAGAGGATAGCGAAACGCAATAAATCTGTTTGGAAAATTTTAAACCGCGGGTGATCTTGGGAATTCAAAAATAGGCCTAAAGTCCTGATTATCCAATTGGATGCAGGACTTGTACACCACTAAAATTGAAATTTATCTCCTACTTCCAAAAAACAAAAAATCGTTTCCATTCTTGGCAGTAAATCAAGACCTTTAAAAACCCAATTCGAGAACTTATGGATTTTTTATTTAGACCCGCTACCTATTTTTATGAAGGCATTACCTCTGTTTTACTGGCCCGGTTACACTATCCGGAAAGCACCTGGGGGGAACAAATCAGCATTTATGCGCATCAACTGGATCAAAAAATTCAATTTGAGGCAGTAGACTTCTACGGCAATGACTACCTGCTTTATCCAAGCAGCAGCGAAGAACCGCTCACCTTGGAAGACCTCATTTACTTAATTGAAGGGATGCAGCTCAACCAAGATAATTACGAAGGAACTATGGAATTGGTACTGGATGGATTTCCAGAAACTGAAAGTGACTGGTATCCTGAGTTGAAAAATTACTTTGATGCCAAACGAAAACAAGTAGGTCTTGACTAAAAATCAAGAAGTGGTGACTTGGAATAGGTCAACTCTTTTAGTCGCAACCAGCAGGAGTACGTTTTGAAATCCAAGCATTCCGTAAGTACAATCCCAGGCAATTTGACTTCTTTAAGTCGATAGCTAGGAAGCCATTCTTGAAAAGATTTTTTTTCCTGTTCAGAGAAATAGGTGAGTGGAATCCACTTTTCTCCTTCGATGTAAATGGGCAGGTGGTGGCTCATGGTTATGGTCTTATTTTAACTAAAACTATCGAGACAATCATTTGGTTACAAGTAGTTTACATTATCTTTAAGTTACCCTAGAATTACTTCTTCTTTAACCCCTTTTTATGGGACTTTGGATCGCAATTTTCTGTCTTTTTTGTGGTTTCTTTCTTCAATTCCTCCCTGGATTTCCTGCCAAAAAACTAGCTCAACTCGGTAAATTCTACCTCATTTACTTGGTCTTGCCCGCACTGGCATTAGTGCATATTCCGCCATTAAAACTCTCTTGGGACCTTGCGCTTGCACCTTCTTCAGCTTGGCTGAGCTTTTTGCTCTCTTGGGCTATTCTAGGTTTTCTTGGAAAAAAATACGGTTGGAAAAATAGCTTGACGGGATGCTTGATTTTGGTAGGTGGTCTTGCCAATACCTCTTTTTTGGGATTCCCTATCGTGGAACTAGTGTATGGAAAGGAAGGCTTGCCTACCGCCTTTCTGATTGATCAAGGAGGGTCTTTCTTGATTGTAAGTACAGTGGCTGTGGTAGTGGGATCAAGGTACGGCAAAGGGGAAGCATCAGCCCTAGGTATCCTGACCAAAATGATTCAATTCCCGCCATTTATCTTTTTACTCCTTGGCCTGCTGATGAGTTATCTGGAGCTTTCGCTTCCCAATTCCCTCTTTCCTTGGCTAGAGTTGCTGGGAAGCAGCATCGCGGCAGTAGGGTTAGGAGTCATCGGATTGAGCATCACCTTGGACGCACACTGGATCAAATCCAAGTACTTGTGGGCTGGATTGGCCTACCGCCTGATCCTTACACCAGCGCTTATTTGGACAGTTTTTGCGACGATTATGCCCACCACTAGCTTGGAATTTAAAGTGATTGTGTTAGAAAATGGCATGGCTCCCATGATTACTGCATCCTTGATGGCTATGGAATTTGAACTTGAGCCACGACTGGCAGCCTTATTCGCAGGACTGGGGATTCCTTTGTCTGCCCTTAGCTTATGGGCCTGGTATGTGGTGTTGGGTTGACTAGCTCCAGTGCGCTGCAATTACCTCCAACAGCTCCTTGTGGATGGATTGGTTGGTAGCAACTAGCTGCCTCCCAAAAATATAGTCCTTTCCTCCTACAAAATCGGTGACCATGCCCCCGGCCTCTTGTACGAGTAACACCCCAGCAGCCACATCGTAGGAGTTGAGGTTGTATTCAAAATAGGCCTCTGTCCTACCTGCCGCCACATAGCAAAGGTCCACTGCGGCCGAGCCGAGTTGCCTCAACCCATGGGTCTTCTCCATTAAGGATTTCTTGATCATCAAGTACCGATCGATCAAATCAAGGCGGTTATAGGGAAAGCCAGCGGAAATTAAGGATGCGGCCAAGGTAGGGGCTGCGCTTACCCGTAGCGGGGTTCCATTGCAAAAAGCTCCACCACCCTTGTAGGCATAAAAAGTCTCCTTCCGATTCACCTCATACACTA
This sequence comes from uncultured Limnohabitans sp., assembly GCA_964397145.1. GTDB lineage: Bacteria > Bacteroidota > Bacteroidia > Cytophagales > Cyclobacteriaceae > Algoriphagus. Next base: position 7,276 of record CAYNIK010000001.1, on the reverse strand, counting down.
CACCAAGCACGACCTCATCCTGCTCCAACAAGCCAATGCTGACCGCAAAGGTGGGGAGCCCATGAATAAAATTGGTGGTCCCATCCAAGGGGTCGATGACCCAATTGTATACTTCTCCCTGGGTGGTATTGGTTCCTTCTTCAGTAATGAATCCTGCCTCTGGAAAAATGACATGCAACTGATCTACCAACAGCTTTTCGGCTTCTTTATCCACATAAGAGACCAAATCATTGAATCCCTTGTGCTCCACCCGATCCATGGAAAAATGAAGGCGCTCTTTTTCAATAAATGCTCCCACCCCCTCGGCAATTTTGCGAGTTTGGTCCAAGAGCTGGGAGAGTTGGGATGAGGTCAGCATAGCGATTGGTTTAGTCTACTTCCTTGCGGAATTTCTTTTCTTTTTTCCATTCCGCTTGCTTCTTTTCCTGCTTTTCAGCTCGGGTCTCCCGTTGTTCCGCACAGCCCGCCACCACGAGCACGATTTCTCCCTTCAGGGGATTCACCTGATAGTACTCCATGAGTTCGAGCAGCGTACCACGGGCGATTTCTTCATGCAATTTAGATAGTTCTCTCGCTACAGCCGCCTGTCGATCGGCTCCGAAAGCTTCCGCAAGTTGCTCTAGAGTTTTGAGCAAGCGGTGTGGGGATTCGTAAAAAATTAGCGTACGGGTTTCGTCAACAAGTGCATCGATCCGTGTTTTTCTTCCCTTTTTATGGGGTAAAAATCCTTCAAACACAAAACGGTCATTGGGCAGACCACTTGCCACCAAGGCAGGAACAAATGCAGTAGCCCCAGGCAGGCACTGCACTTCCAGACCCGCGGCAAGCACCGCCCGTACGAGCAAAAATCCTGGATCGGAAATCGCCGGGGTTCCCGCATCACTGATTAAGGCAAAGGTTTCTCCTTTTTTCATGCGCTCTACCAACTTTTCCACAGCCTTGTGTTCGTTAAAGCTATGGTAGCTTTGCAGGTTTTTGGAGAGCTGCAGGTGCTTCAATAGCATGCCACTGGTACGTGTATCTTCAGCTAAGATCACATCCACCGCCTGGAGGGTATCGATAGCCCGTAGGGTGATGTCCCGGAGGTTACCGATGGGGGTGGGGACCAAAAACAAGGAAATCTTTGTCTGGCTCATGCTAGAAGCTGATCTATGGCTTGCGCCAATTTTCGGTCTTTATCCGTCACTACATTGCCGGCATCGTGGGTAGTCAGTGCTATATCGACCCGATTGTACACATTGGACCAATTGGGATGGTGCTGTTGGGCTTCTGCCAAAAATGCGACACGAGTCATGAAGGCAAAAGCTTCAGTAAAATCAGAAAAGGTGAAGCTTTTTTTCAATTGGTTGGTTTCTTCTGTCCACATAGGATGTCCATTAAAGTGAAATTACTCCTTCTATCTGTGCCGCTTTTTCATACAAGCCAAGTACTTGATCCGCACTTGCTACTTGCTTATGAATCGTGGTGCTGATGTATTTTCCTCCACTACTTGGCTTCAGGATCACTTCTTCACCTGGGAAAATGGCAGCTATTTCCCCCTCTTTCCCAAAAGGAACAATAAACTTAAAGAGGTAAGGCATGGGAAAAGTACCGAAAGATTCTAACTTTTCTTTGAAGGCGATGGGATCAAAGTTCGATTTCATGTTCAAAATTAATCCTTTCTAGGAAGATTAGGGCACAAAAAAACCCATGTCTGTTGGACATGGGTTTTTTTTAGTTCGCTTATCACTTAGAAGAACTTGTATCTATAATCCTTCACTTTGGCAAGTTCTTGAAGTGCCATCATGATTTGGTAGGTCATTCGCTGAGAAGCTCCTTGAGCTAGTTGCGCTTGATAGGAAGTATAATCTCCAATCGCTGCTGCTGGTGTCAAGGTATTCACCTTGGCCACTAAGACCCCAATGTCTTCTTGCACCGGCTTGGTCAGTTGACCGGCAGCCTTCATGCCAAAGATCGTTCCGATTGCTTTTGGTGCAAAGCCGATACCCGGAATCACGGAATCACTCAAACGCAATCCTGGAACCTCATTGATAGAAGCCTCAGGGAATACTGACTTCATTTGCTCCAAAGTAGTTTTGCCTTTCAACTTCTCTTGGATCAGCGCTGCTTTCTTATCGTTCAAAACCAATTGTTTTACTTGATCCTTCACGTCTTCCAATTTCGCTTCTCCCTCTTCTTTTTTGCTTACCAAAGAAGCAACTAGGTAGGAGTCGTTCAATTCAAATACTTTGGAAACTTCTCCAACAGATGCTTCGCTAAAAGCCCAGATCATTACCTGTCTTGCATCCGTGATGTTGTTCAAGTTTCTGGAAGTAGCATCTACATTGTTAGCCTGAATGATTCGGAATCCTTTTTCGGTAGCATTCGCAGTAAATTCATCACGATTACCGCTTTCAGCTACAAATGCATCTGCATTTCTAAAGGCTTCATCACGCGTTAGGTCTGAAGCCACAAGTTCAAGCTCCAATACCGCCAACTTGGTGTAAGTAGAAGAAGGAAGTTCAGTCACCTCAATGATGTGGTAGCCATATTCTGTTTCTACTAGGCTTGGAAGCAGGCCTTTGGACTTGGCTGCATAGGTAGCATTAGCAAATGGTTCCACAAAGTCTGCCTTCGCAAACCAGCCCAGATCACCACCATTTTGCGCAGTTCCATCTTGACCATATTGTCTCGCCGCATCTGCGAAATTGCCAGTAGTTTTGATTTCAGCAAGAACTGTTTCTGCTTGTGCCTTTACAGCTGCTTTACCAGCCTCATCCATCCCTTCTGTTCCGAATAGGATATGAGAAGCTCTCATTTTTGGAGTGCCTTCGTATTGGTCAGCTACCTTGTAGGATACGTAAGAAGAATTAGCCGTAATAAACGGACCGTAAGTTTCTCCTTTTACAAACTGAGGCACATTGGTCGTTAAAGAAACAGGCAATTGGTCCCCAGGCGCAAAGGTCTGAAAAGGCTGCTGGATTTCTGAGTTTTTACTCACAAAAGCAGAATCTTCTACCGAAGTCTTCAATGCTGCAGTTAGCTCAGTAATTCTAGAAATTACGGCAGCGGAATCTTCCCCACTTGGCTGAATGCTAAACGAAACGTACTCCAGGTTAGCGGAATTACCTACTTTAAACTTCTCTTGATTTTTGGCAAGGTAATCTGCCAATTCAGCATCTTGAATCTTGATATCGCCATCAGGAATGACGTAGTACGGAAGGAACAATACAGAAGCGTCGGCAATGGTGTTCGCTGACTTGTGCTCCAATTTCGCCTCTGCTGTAGTAGCGTATTCAGTGGTTGCAAGCAAATTGTCGTATTTCACACGGTTTCTTGCTTGAGCAAATAATTTTTCTTGCTGCGCCCAAGCCGCTTGCTGTGCTGGATCTGCAGTTTCTAAAGATTGCAAAAAGGTAATCAGCTGCGTCTTGTCAAACTCACCTGTCTGAGGATTCACCAATTGTGCGCGAAGTTCAGGAACAATGTTTTTCCCTTGAACCATGTCAATTAGTTCTTGGCTCGTGATGGTTAATCCCAACTTGTCGTATTCTTTTTCAAACACGCGCTCTACGATCAGGGCTTGCCATGCTTGCTCACGTACGGACACCATTTCAGCCTCAGCAGGAACTCTGCCAGTACGCTGCTGAAAGGAAGCCTTGTATTCTTCAACTTTCAAGGAAAACTCTTCCAGGGTAATTTCTTCACCTGCAATCTCACCAACTATGTTTTGGTTGGTATTGAGGAGGGAAGAATTAGGACTTAATAAATCGCCTCCCAAAAGAAATAAAATTAACCCGCCAGCAATTACGCCGATTGCGAGACCTGTTCGTTGTCTAATTTGCTTAATTAACGCCATGGTTGCTACTTCGCTATATTTAAAGTGGTGCAAAATAAGATGTTTCAGGGGGAAATTCAAAATTTCAGCCCCAACAATGTCCAGTCCTAGAAATTATCTGAGTCGCTGATTTTCAGACGGACAGTTTCAATTCGATGGGCTTGCTTGGACACGATGGTAAATGTAAACCTTCTGTAGGTGATGGTTTCGCCTATATTAGGCAGATTTTCGGTTTGTGAAAGGATAAATCCAGACAAGGTTTCGAAATCCCCTTCCGGCAAATTCCATCCATATTTCTCGTTGAGGTAATCAATTTCTAATCGAGCGCTGAGCAAAAATTCCAATTCGCCGATCAATTGTTCCGTTAGCGCCTCGTTGTCGTACTCGTCGTCAATCTCCCCAAAAATCTCTTCGATGATGTCTTCCATGGAGACAAGTCCACTCGTACCACCAAACTCATCGACGACCAAGGAAAGGCTTTTTCGTTCCTGGATAAACTGAATCAGCAATTCATTGGCCAAGGCTGATTCTGGTGCAATGATGATGGGCGTAAGGATGTCTTCAATGGATTTCGGTTTTTTGAATAACTCCAACTGGTGACAATAGCCAATCACTTCATCAATGGTGTCTCGGTAGACCACCACCTTGGAGTGACCACTTTCTTCAAATACTTTTTTCAAGTCCTCAATGGTGTCTGTCACCTCCACTGCTACAATATCCGTTCGTGGGATCATGCACTCTCGAATACGTACGGTCTTAAACTCTATGGCATTGTCGAAAATTTTGGAGTCCACTTCTACATTTCCTGGATTCCGGTTTTGGCCAATTTGATCCTTGATAAAGGAATTGAGGTCTGTTATGGTAAATACGGGCTTTTCCTCATTGTATTCCAAGCGCAAAACCTGTGTGATAAATCCCTTGGACAAGGCTACAATCAACCACACGATGGGATACATGACCGAATAAATGATCAAGAAGGGTAGCGCAAAAAAGTTTAGCATGCGATTGGGATCGAGCATAAACAGGCTTTTCGGTAAAAATTCACCTGTAATCAATACCAAAAGGGTAGACAGAACAGTTTGAGAAATCAAAACTACTGCTTCATTGTTGAGCGACTCAGGAATCAAATTCCGTAGTGGAGCATCCAACAAAAAGGCCATAAACGTACCATACAGTACCAGCATGATCGTATTGCCAATGAGTGTAGTCCCAATAAACTGCCCAGGCTTAGCCAAAAATTTACTCAACACCCTTCCACTCCACATTCCCTGCTTTTTTTGAAGCTCAATTTGAAGCTTATTGGCAGAGATGTAAGCGATTTCTATTCCCGAAAAAAATGCGGAAAAAATCAACGAAATCACGACATATACGACATAGTTGTTGTCCATGATTATCGTTTTTTCCGGGTTTTCGTGGTTTTCACCTGATTTTGTTGAGTTGAATCCCTGTTTTCACGGGCCTTGTTTCTGCGTAGCTGAAACCAGAACAAAAGACCGACTGCAAACATGAATAAAGAATAGGAAAAACCAATTCCAAGCACCATCGTTTGGTGGATCCCGACCACAATCAGCGCAAGGGCAACAGAAAAGAGAATAGCGTCCAGTAACTTCATAGTCCCTCCCCAGGTAAAAGTGTTCGACTATCCCTCACTTTTTTTAATTTATAAGTAGAAAAGCCATCATCAGCTTCCATCCCCGTTCCATTGAACAAGGTCTGTCGCTCTTGAATGGTCACAAATTTTTCGGTGTATATTTTTCGTTCGGCTTGGTTCCAAAACAATTCCTCGGTTTGTAGACGTTGATCTTTGGGCAAATTTTTCACTTGCACATTACCTTCCCCTTTGTAGAGGTTTTGATCTCGAAGAAAATACCCCTTATCTGCACGCATGGTAGTCTCTAGCTGTCCATTCAAATTGAAAAATTGAATGTCAACTCCCTCTGGAAATTCCAAATTTCCATTGGCAAACTCCAATTGCTTAGGAGCGGTAATCTCCGACCGCAAGACTGCAGAGTCGCTGTGTAAAATATGGATGTTTTGGGCAGAATTTACAGGCCCTTCATAAACCTGCAAGGAATTAGGGTCCACTCCCTCTCGGCAAGAAAGGAGAGAGATCATCACAAAAAAAGAAAAAAGAAGCCCTCGGTTCATTACCGACAAAGATAACCGAAAAGTTGACGAGAAGAAACGAATAAAGGCAGCCCTAAGGCTGCCTTTACTATGAATGGGGACTGAAAATTAGTCTCTAGTAGATAGGGAGACGGTCTCCCCAACCCAGCAACCAGTGCTTATTGAAGATCCAAGTGAATAGCCTTCAGTGAAGAGTTCTTCCTTAGATGGGAATCGTGCTCTCGCACTACCCATACCTCTTGAGTCTCCTGCTTTCTGGTAAGCATTGTATGCTGCGATAAATACTGCATAATCTTTAGCACGGCTTTCACCACCTCTGCAATCATTGTATGCTGACATGTACAAATCACCTATCAAACCATATGCTGAAGAAGACAATTCTGAGTCAAGACCTGCCGCTTCACGTGCCGCTGTTCTTGCTGCAGATTTCTTTCCTGCTCTCGCATAGATTTTGGCCAATTCCATCATGGTTTCACCTTTTTCTTTGTTGGTGCTAGCCAAAGTCATTGCCTTCTCGAATACAGGTTCTGCCTTTTCAAAGTCGCCAGCAGACATGTAGAGCATTCCTCTTACCTGCGAAGTCTTGAAAGTGGGTGCCTTGGAATCTTTAAACTCTAGTGCAGCCAAGAAAGCTTTGGTCGAGATACACTTGTACTGTAAGGAATAGGTAAAGATTTGCTCTGCCAATTCTTCATTGGTTGGATCTGCTGCCAACTTTGTTCCTAAGGTATTTTCAATAAAATCGCAGTCGATCAACTTCATTTTTACCAAAAGATTCTCCAAAGTAGCCTTTGAATCCGTAACATCCTTTCCAGAAGCCGCAGCAGCATCCAAAAGCTTGTTGGACTTATCGAAGATAGTCAACACTTGCTCTGGGCTGTATGCTTTGTTCAAGGAGTAGTTTTTTTCAACCAAATCGAAATACATCGGAACAAACTGGAAATTAAGTGATCCTTTAAGCTCCCAAGCCTTTTCAAAATCAGCAACTACACCTGGTATTTTGGAATTATCATTTCTGAAAAACAAGTACCCATAATAGGCTTTGGTCTCCATCCACTTTACAGGATTGTTGTAAATTTCTCCTCTCTTGTTGTAAAGGGCCATCACACTATCCTGGTAAACTCGCTTCTGCGCAGCATCTGTAGTTTTATCGGCAGCACCTTTGTATACGGTCACCCCTTGGATGTAGATCGACTCATTCAAATTGGGCACATTCACCAACAACCAACTCAAAGGCTTGGTGGCTTCTACAAATTGCTCAGCCTTCATGTAATCAAAGTAGGCGGCATTGTACTCTCGGGCTTTTGCTTCCTGAGCAGGATCAGCAGGCCA